>NZ_JBEZJL010000002.1:0-222019 GCF_040651755.1 Actinomadura sp. NPDC048394
GCCCTCGTGCCGTACGGGACGAGGGCGGCACGCCACGGCCCGGCGGTGTCGCGGGCTCTGGGCGGGCGGGTCGCGGCATGAGACGATCCGCCGGAGTGGCGACGCGAAGGGGCGGCATGGAGCGGGACGGCGCGGACGGACGCGGGCGGGCGCCCGGCCGGCTCCCCTCCGGGCGGCACCGGCTGTCCCGCGACTACGTCGCCGGGCACCAGGTCGCGCGCATTCTCGCCGCCGTCGTGGAAATCGCCGGGACCGCCGGATACCGCAGCCTGACCGTCGATTCCATCATCGCCAATGCGGGCGTTTCCCGGGCGACGTTCTACGTCCATTTCAAGAACAAGGACGACGCCTTTCTGCGGGCCAGTGACGTCATCGTCGAGCAGATGATGGACCGCGTGGTCGAGGCCTATCAGGGCGAGCCGGACGCGCCCGGCCGGGTGCGCGCGAGCCTGGGCGCGCTGCTGGGCTACCTGTCCGAAAATCCGCGCGCGGCGCGGATGTGCGTGGTGGAGTCGATGTCGGCGGGCCCGCTCGCGGCCGAGCGCCGCGACCGGGCGCTGGCCGCGTTCGCGCAGGTCGTGACGGACAACATGCACGAGCTGTTCCCGCACTACCCGAACCCGGAGCTGATGGCGGAGACCATCGTCGGCGGGATCTACCAGGTCGCGTACTCGCGGATCGCGCGCGGCGAGACCGAAAGCCTGCCCGGACTGCGCGACGGCCTGCTCTACACGTTCGCGGCGCCGGACCCGGAGCGCTGGGGCCCGGACGCCCCGGCCCGCGAACCGGAATCCGCCGCGCGGGAGGCGCAGCCGTCCCGGAGCGAGTAGGGCGGCGGCCGGCGGCCATTCCGGCGGGCGCGCGGGAGTTGGCAGCGGGCGCGCAAATTCCAGAAACGCAGACGTTTTTCATTAGCGTCCGGCGCGCCCCGCCCGGACCGGCCCGCCGCCCGCCCGCAGCGGCGGCGGGGCGGCGGCAGGGCGCATTGGTCCAGTTGAAGCCCGCGATGCCAGCGGTCGCCGGGAAGGTCGGCGAAACCGGTGGCCGGATACGGCCAGCCGGACCGGGAACCGGAATGACCGGCCAGTCAGATCCGGTGCGGCCACCCGGTCACCGCGCACCTGCGCGTTCGCCGGCCGCCTCCACGCAGCGTGACCGCTATCACACCGGAGCGTCGGTCATATTCGGACACCGACCGGCGCCATAACCCGAAAGCTGAAACCCGGTCGAGGGCCGCGCCGGAATGGCCCCCCTCTTGATGAACGCCGTCATTCATGATTCTGTCCGGTTGCCGCGGCGTCCACCGACGCGGCCCCGGGCCCAGGCCGTGCGGACGCCCGCGCTCCCGCGTCTCCCACCCTGAAAGAGACAGCATGAGAAAGCTCGGCAAAATCGCCATTCCGCTCATCGGCTCGACCGCGCTGCTCATCGGCATGACCGGCTCCGCGTTCGCGTCCGGCACCATCACCTCCGGCGGCTCGCCCTACACCGGGAACGTGCTCGCCACCAACCTCGGCAACGTGACCCTGTCCGGGCTCAGCAGCCTCGGCTCGATCATCAACACCTGCACCGGCGCGTCCCTCGGCGCCTACACCAAGTCCGACGGCACCGGCGGGCAGCTCAACAGCGTGTCGCTGACCGGCTGCACGAACAACCGCGGCGGCACCACCACGGTCACCGCGCTCAACCTGCCGTACACCGGCGGCCACGTCGACTACGACTCCGCGCACACGAGCAACCGCGACGGCACGATCACCATCAACGCGCCGAACGCCTCGGTGGACGTCAAGGCCATCCTCACCCTGCCGGCCTGGGGCATCTCCAGCATGGAGTGCCACTACGGCCTGACGACCTCCACGCCGCTGACCATCAACGTCTACAACCCGACCAACGCCAACAAGCCCGTCCCGTCCAACTCGCACGGGCAGGGCAAGCTGGCGGGCCAGGCGCTGCAGTTCATCTCCGGCGACAGCAGGTGCCCGGCCTCGGCCTCGGCGAACGGCAACTTCCAGATCGTCACCGACCCGGGCGGCGCCGACCTGACGCTCGGCCCGTGATCCCGTCCCTCTGACCCCACCCCCACCCCCACGGGACGGGCCGTGATCCCACGGCCCGTCCCACCCTCTTCGCCCGGAGCACCCATGCGCCTGTCCCTCCGCCGCCGCCTCCAGGCCGGCGCCGCCTCCCTCGCCGTCACCGGCGGCCTGCTCGGCGGGATCGCCACCGCCCCCGCCGCGTCCGCCGACACCCTGCCGTCGTTCGACTTCTCCGCCTGCCCGGCCCTGCCCTCCGGCGCCGACCCGGCGTACGCGCAGTGCAACGTCGCCGTCACCACCGGCGGGTCGATGCAGCTCGGGTCCATCAAGGAGACGATCTCCTCCCCGATCACGCTCACCTACACCACCGGCTTCGACCCCGTGACGCTGGAGGAGTACACGATCTTCGGCTCGTTCAAGGCGAGCCGGTTCCAGGTGCAGCCGGGGCTGTTCGGCGACCCGTTCGTCACGGCCATCTACGCCCAGCCGCAGTACGCCGGCGGTCTGAACACCGACGGCGGCACGCTGAACCTGAACCTCAAGGTGAACGTGCAGAACCCGCTGCTCGGCGGCAAGTGCTACATCGGGTCCAACGCGAACCCGATCGCGCTGCACCTCACGCCCGGCACGACGAGCCCGCCTCCGCCGAACACCCCGATCTCCGGTACGCCGCCCGAGGTCGTCGGCACCAACCCGACCGTGCTGAAGACCACCGTGGTCGACAACGCCTTCGCCGTGCCGAAGGCCGACGGCTGCGGGCTGGATCTCGGCGTCGAGAACTGGGCCGTCAACCTCTACGCCGGACTGCCCTCGGCGGCCGGGCACAACACGGCGATCTTCAACCAGTACGTCGCCTACAAGACCTACACCGACCTCCCGTAGCCCGGCGCGACGGCAGCGCCGCAACCGGCCCGCGCCCGCACTCCCCCGCCGTGGGGCGCGGGCCTTTCATCCCCCCATGGAGTTGACACGATGAGAGCACCCTTCAGGCGGCTCACCGCCACGGCGCTCGGCGCGGGGCTCGCCGCCCTGGCCGTCGCCGGCCTGTCCCGGCCGGCGAGCGCGGACGTCCCGCCCGGCCTGGACTTCAGCGACTGCCCGACCGCCGACCAGCTGCCGCCCGGTTACGACCCGACCTTCGCGCTGTGCACCGTGACGGTGATCGGCGGCGGGGAGCTGAAGATCGGGAACATCGACCAGACGATCACCCAGCCCATCAAGATGACCTGGGCGAACGGCTACGACCCGGTCACCCTCGAACCCTGGGCCGTCTTCGGCCCGATGCGGGCCGAGCCGCAGCGGGTGAAGGGCGGCGTGCTCGGCATCGAGGGCTCGGACTTCATCCCGCTGCTGCAGATCAGCGCGCAGCCCCAGCTGGCCGCCGACCCGGAGCTGGCCCCCGAGGGCACGGTCGCGCTGCGCCTCAAGCTCAAGCTCAAGACGATCAACCCGCTGCTCGGCGACACCTGCTTCATCGGCAGCGACACCGACCCGATCGTGCTGAACCTCACCTACGTGACGACCGACCCGCCGCCGCCCAACAAGCCGATCACCGGGACCGGCCCGCACGACATCGGCGACGGCGTCCTCGCCTCCACGCCGGTCGACAACGCGTTCGCGGTGCCGAAGTCGTCGGGCTGCGGCTGGAACGGCATCCTCAACGGGATCGCCGACTTCCGCGCGGGCCTGCCGTCCGCCGCCGGCAACAACACGGCGATCTTCGAGTCGTACTCGAAGTACCAGGGCTACCCCGCGCTGGCCAAGACGTCCGCGAAGTACGGCGCGCAGAAGTAGGGACGCAAAAGCAGCGGCGCGGAAGCATCTGCGCTTTTGGCCGGTCCGCCCCGTCCGGTGCGGACCGGCCGTGCGTCTGCGGGGCCGGAGGGGGCGCGCTCAGCCCGCCTTGCGGGCGACGTGCAGGGCCCAGCCGATGAGGGGCGCCTGGAAGGGGAGGCGGCCGTAGGCGGCGGCGCGGAGCGGGAGGGGCTTGTCGCGCCAGTCGTAGGCCATCTTGATGTTGGCGGGGAAGACGGCCGCCATGAGGCCGGCCGTGGCGAGGGCGCCCGCGCGGCGGGTGCGCGGGTAGGCGACGGCGGCGGCGCACGCGAGCTCGGCGGCGCCGCTGAGGTAGGTCCAGGTCCGGGCGCTGCCGGGCAGCCGCTTCGGGATGAGCGCGTCGAACGGCCTGGGGGCGATCATGTGGGCGGCGCCCATCCCGGCCATGAGGGCGGCGAGGCGGCGCGTCGCGCGCGACGAGTCGGTCATGCCCGAAGTCTGGCAGATCAGACGATGCGTCCAATAGTGCCGGGGCGCGGCGAACCGATGTGACCGAGGTCACGCCCGCTGACCTGTGTGGCGGCCGGTAGAGCGGTCACGTGTCTGATGTCACCGATTCGTCGGGTGTGTTCGGTTTCCAGCGAGAGCTATCTTTGCACTGACCGGTCAGTTCAAAAACGCTCCGCGGAGGTACCGATGGCATCCGAGACTCCAGGGGCGGTCGCCGCGGCCGGGGGGACCGCCGCGGCCGTCTCTGGACCCTCCCGCGGCTCCGGGACTGGCGGGGGCCGTCCCGGAGCCGGACGCGGCGCCGCCGCCGGACGCGGCGCCGCCGCGCACGGCACGGCGGCGGCCGTCCGCACCCGCGGGCTGTCGCTGCGCGGCTCCCGCGGGTGGGTGTTCCGGGACGTCGACCTGGACGTCCCCGCCGGCACCCTCGCCGCGGTGAGCGGCATCGCCGGGTCCGGGCGCACCGCCCTCCTGCTGGCCCTCGGCGGCCGCATGAAGCCGGCCGCCGGCACCGGCACCGTCGGCGGGCTCGCGCTGGACGACCTGCGGGCCGTCCAGCGGATCGCGGCGCTCGGGATCGTCCCGGGGGTGACCGGGCTCGATCCGGCGCTGACCGTCCGGGAGCACGTGCGCGAGGCCCTCGCGCTGCACGAGGGGATCCTCGGCCGGTTCCGGGGCCGGAACGCCCGGATGCGCGCCGCCCTCGGCCGCGCGGGCCTGGACGCCGAGCCCCGCACGCTCGCCGAAGACCTCGACCCCGACGAGGCGCAGCTGCTGGGCGCCGCGCTCGCGCTCGTCGGCGCCCCCCGCCTCCTGCTGCTGGACGACGTCGACGAGGGCCTGCCCGCCGACCGGCAGCGCGCGCTCTGGCGGCGGCTGCGCGCGATCGCCGACTCCGGCGTCACCGTCATCGCCACCTGCCACGACCCGGCCCCGGCCATGGGCATCGCCCAGACCGTCGTCCACCTCTCCTAGCCGAACCCCTTCAGACACAGGGAGATCCCCCCGATGAGGCTTCCCGCGTTGACGCCGGGCGGTCTGGAACTGCGCCGGTTCGCCCGGAACCGGCTGACCCGCATCGCGCTGGCCGGGCTGGTGCTGCTGCCGCTGCTCTATGCCGGTCTCTACCTCTGGTCCTTCTGGGACCCGTACGCCCGGCTGCGGCACGTGCCGGTGGCGCTCGTCGTCGAGGACCGGCCCGCCACGGCCGGCGGGAAGACCGTGCACGCGGGCGCCGACCTCGCCGACGAGCTGAAGAAGCGGCAGGTCTTCGACTGGAAGACCGTCTCGGCGGAGAAGGCCGCGAAGGGCGTCCGCTCCGGGAAGTACTACATGTCGCTGACGATCCCGGCGGACTTCAGCGCGCGCATCGCGTCGCCGTCCGGGAGCGGGACGCCGACGGCGGCGGGGCTCCGGCTGCAGATGAACGACGCGAACAACTACGTCGTCGGGACGCTCGCGCAGGCCGCGTTCAAGGAGATCAGCGCCGCCGCGGGCGGGAACGCGGTGCGCGGCTACCTGGACCAGATCTTCCTGTCGTTCGACAAGCTCCACACGAAGCTCGGCAAGGCCGCCGAGGGCGCGGGCGAGCTCGCCGACGGGTCCGGGCAGGCGCACGACGGTGCCGGGAAGCTCGCGAAGGGCGCGGGCGACGCGAAGGCCGGCGCCGGGAAGCTCAAGGGCGGCATCGACGAGGCCCGGTCTGGCAGCGGGCGGCTCACGTCCGGGCTGGACGACCTGCGCACCGGGACCGGGCAGGTCGCGGCCGGCATGCAGAAGCTGACCACGACCGTCGACAGGGCCGGCGACACGCTCGTCCCGCTGCTGCGCGACCGCGCGCCGGAGATCAGGCAGGCCGCGCTGCTCGTCGCGCAAGGCGCGGACGTCCTCGCCGACGGCGCCGGACGGCTGCCCGAGCAGACCGGCGCCGCCGTGAAGCAGGCCGAGAAGGCTCAGGCCGAGCTGGAGACCTACCTCGCCGCGCACCCCGAGGTCCCGGCGAACGTCCGGCAGGACCTCACCCGGGCCGCTGCGCAGGTCGTCACCGTCGCCCGGCAGGTCGACGGCTACGTCCGCGACCACACCGGCGACCTGCGCAAGGTCGCCGCCGACGCCCGGACGGTCGGGACCGCCGCCCGCAGGCTCGCCAAGGACGCCCCGACGCTCGCCGCGAAGGTCGAGAAGGCGCGCCGCGACGTCGACCGCCTCAACGCCGGGACCAAGCAGGTGAACGCGGGCGCCGGGCAGCTGCTGTCCGGATCGTCGCAGCTCACGAGCGGTCTCGGCGCACTGTCGGGCGGCGCCGGCCAGCTGGAGGGCGGGCTCGGGCGGCTGTCCGGCGGCGCGGTGACGCTGGAGACGGCCCTCGCGCAGATCGCCGACGGCAACCAGCAACTCGCCCACGGCCTGCACGAAGGCGTCGCGCAGATCCCGTCCTACAGCGACGGCGAGCGGAACGCGCGCGACGACATGATGAGCAACCCCGTGCGGCTGGCGTCGTCGACGGAGAACAAGGCCCCGAACTACGGCACCGGCTTCGCGCCGTTCTTCGTGCCGCTGTCCCTCTGGGTCGGCGGGATGATCATCTACATGCTGCTGCGGCCGCTGAACCCGCGCGCGCTCGCGGGCACGGCGCCGGGCCGCCGCGTCGCCCTCGCCGGATGGCTGCCCGCCGCCGTGATCGGCGCCGCGCAGGCCTGCGTCGTGCTGGCCGTCCTGCACTTCGCGCTCGGCCTGCGCGCCGAGCACTGGGCCGGGCTCGCCGGCTTCCTGGCGCTGGCGTCCGCCGCGTTCCTCGCCGTGATCCAGTGGGTGAACGCCCGGTTCGGGCCGATCGGCCGGATCATCGCGCTGGCGCTGCTGATGCTCCAGCTCACCTCCGCCGCCGGCACCTACCCGATCGAGACGAGCCCCGGCTTCTTCCAGGCGATCCGGCCGTGGCTGCCGATGCCGTGGGTCGTCGACGCCGTCCGCCACCTGATCAGTGGCGGCGACCTGACCTCGGTATGGCAGGGTTGTGCGGTGCTGGTCGCGTTCCTGGCCGGCGGGCTCGCGCTCACCGCCCTGGCCGTCCGGCACAACCGGGTGTGGACGATGAAGCGCCTGCACCCGGCGCTGGAGCTGTAGAAGGCCCGACCGTGGGAGGCAGGCACGTGGCGCGCAGCGCGACCCGGGAGAAGCTGTTCACCGCGGCGATCGAGCTGATCGCCGAGAGCGGGCTCGCCGCCACCACCGTCGACCAGATCGCCGAGCGCGCCGGCGTCGCGAAGGGCACCGTCTACTACAACTTCGGCAGCAAGGCGGCGCTGTTCGCGGCGCTGCTGGAGTACGGGGTGGACCGGCTCGCCGGCGCGCTGCGGGACGCCGCGTCCGGCCGCCCGCCGCTGGACGCGCTGGAGGCGGTGGTGAGCGCCGAGCTGGCGTTCATCGGCGAGCACGAGTCGTTCGCGCGGCTGCTGATCGCCGAGACGTGGCGGTCGGGCGGCGACTGGCAGCACACCGCCCGGCTCATCCGGGAACGCGCCATCGGCGTGGTCGCGGACGTGCTGCGCGCCGCCGTCGAGGCGGGCGACCTGCGCGCGGACCTCGACACCGGCACCGCCGCGTCCGCGGTGTTCGGCATGGTGCTGACCGTCGCGCTCGACTGGCGCGCCCTCGACCCGGACCGCTCCTTCGCCGACGTCCACGCCACCCTGATGGACCTGCTGCGGGGCCGCCTCACCGCCCGGTGAGGCCCGGCGGCCGCGCGTCAGGGCAGGCCGCGCCTCCAGGAGGCCGCGTCGGGGAGGCCGCGCGTCAGGGCAGGTCGCGGACCTGCTCGATCACGCCGGGCATGGCGGCGTTGTTGGACCTGATCCAGTCGAGGAGGACGGCGATCTGCTCGTCGCTGTAGGACGCGAGGCGCTCGCGGAACACGCGGGCGATGGGCTCGAAGTACTCGCCGAACCGGGCGACGTTCTCCGGGACGAGCTCGACGATCACGCGGCGGCGGTCGTCGGGGTCGCGGGTCCGCTTGACGTAGCCGGCCTTCTCCAACCGGTCGATCACGGCGGTGATGGCGCCGCCGGTGGTGATGCCCATCAGCTCGGCGAGCCGGCCGGGGGTCTGCGGGCCGTCGAGGGTGAGCGCGTTGACGCACTGCGCGTCGGTGACGTTCATCCCCGCCTTGCTCGCGGTCGCGTGGTGCAGCAGCACGGTGAACATCGTGGAGCGCTGCATCCCCGCCTGCAGTTCCGCCATCATCCGCTCGCGGTCCGGGATCGCCACGCCCCACCCCTCGTCTTCTTTTCTCTGAAATAGAGAGGCTCAGTCTAATGCTCCGCGCGCGGAGCGGACCAGCCGGGGGACGGTCTCCGGCTGTGTCGCACGAGACACCGCGGAGGAACCGGGGCGGAACGGAACGCCACTAAACTGGTTTTTGTTAGGACCACTAAACAGGCGGTCCGCTCCTGGCCCCGGATCCCACGAAGGTTCGGGGCCGCCCCCTATCCGGCCCCCTCGCCCCCGACGCTGATCAGCCGCCGTCGGCCTCGCCGGCGACCTGCTTCGCCCACCGGTAGTCCGCCTTCCCGGCCGGCGACCGCTTCATCTCCGGCACGAACGCGTACACGCGCGGCACCTTGTACCCCGACAGCTCCTTGCGGCAGTGCGCGTCCAGCTCCTCGGCCGACGGCCGGTCGCCCGACGGCTGGATCACCGCCGCGACCCGGTTGCCCCACCGCTCGTCCGGAACGCTCGTCACCACCGCGTCGTACACGCCCGGATGCCCCTTGAGGACGGCCTCGACCTCCTCCGGGAACACCTTCTCGCCGCCGGTGTTGATCGCCTGCGACCCCCGCCCGTAGACGGCGATCGTCCCGTCCTCCTCGACGGTGGCGATGTCGCCGGTGAGCAGCCACCGCTTCCCGTCGACGACCGGGAACGTCCGGGCCGTCTTCTCCGGGTCGTTGTAGTAGCCGTGCGCGATGTAGCCGGTGCGCGCCACCTGCCCGATCACGCCGGACCCCGGCTTCACCGGCTGGAGCGCGTCGTCCAGGACCGTCACGTTCTCCACGTCCGGCGCGAACTTCAGGCCCTTCTCCGGCGTGGAGCCCGCCGTCGCCTCCGCCGTCGAGCCCGACTCCGTCGACCCGAACCGGTCGAGGATCATCGTGTTCGGCAGCAGCTTCTGGATCCGGTCGCGGACCGTCCCGGTCAGGATCGCGCCCGTCGACACGAACGCCAGCAGCGACGACGTGTCGTACCCGCCGCGCGCCAGCTCCTCCGCCATCGGGATCGCCATCGCGTCGCCGGTGATCGTCAGCGAGTTGACCTTCTCCCGCTCGATCGTCCGCCAGATCCCCGCCGCGTCGAACTTGCGCGCGTAGACCAGCGTCGCGCCCATGAACCAGGCGATCCACGTGGCCATCTGCGCGGCGCCGTGCATCAGCGGCGCGATCGGCATCATGATCATCGGACCGCCGTTGCGGGCCAGGTCGACGACGTCCTCCGGCTTCTCCGGACGCGGGAACGTGGGGTTCCAGAACGCCAGCAGCATCTGCTCGGTCGACCACATGACGCCCTTCGGCATCCCGGTCGTCCCGCCCGTGTAGATGATGTAGGTGTCGTCGGCGGAGCGGGCCGGGAACCCGCGCGTCCCCGGCTGCGCCGCCAGCGCCTCGTCGTAGGGGACGGCGCCGTCGATCGACGGCGCGCCCCCCACGGCGATCAGGTGCCGCAGCTCCGGCGCCTCCGGGACCGTCGCGGCGACCCGGTCCTCGAACTCCACGTCGTACAGCAGCGCGACGCTGTCGGAGTCCTTGTAGATGTAGAGGAGCTCGCTCTCCACGTACCGGTAGTTGACGTTGATCGGCACGGCCCGGATCTTCAGCGCCGCCAGCAGCGCCGCCGCGTACTCGACGCCGTTGTACAGCTGCATCGCGACGTGCTGCCCGGGCCGCACGCCCGCCGACTCCAGATGGTGCGCGAGCCGGTTGGCGTGCTCGTCCAGCTCGGCGTAGGTGAGCCGCCGGTCGCCGCAGACCACCGCGACGCGGTCCCCGATCGCGTCCGCGACTCCTTCGAACAGGTCAGCGTGGTTGTACTCCATCGGACGTCCTCCGGAGGTCTGGTCGCGCCTAACGGAACACGGACAAGAAGGGGAAACGGGAGCCTACGGCTTCTCGGCGCCGACGACCCACATCGCGAAGAACTGGGCGCCGCCGCCGTAGGCGTGGCCGAGGGCGCGGCGCGCCCCGTCCACCTGGTGCTCGCCGGCCTGCCCGCGGACCTGCAGCGCGGCCTCCGCGAACCGGATCATCCCGGACGCGCCGATCGGGTTGGACGACAGCACGCCGCCCGACGGGTTCCACGGGATGTCCCCGTCGAACGCGGTCGCGCCGGCCTCGGTGAGCTTCCAGCCCTCGTTGTCGCCGCAGAACCCGAGGTTCTCCAGCCACATCGGCTCGTACCAGGAGAACGGCACGTACACCTCGGCGCAGTCCAGCTCGCGGCGCGGGTCGCTGATACCGGCCTGCCGGTACACGTCCGCCGCCGCGTCCTTGCCGCCCTGCGGGCTGACGCTGTCGCGGCCCGCGAACTGCATCGGCTCCGACCGCATCGACGTGCCGTGCACCCACGCCGGCTTGCCCGGCGCCTTCTTCGCCGCGTCCTCGGACGCCAGCACCATCGCGCAGGCGCCGTCGGACGACGGGCAGGTCTCCAGGTAGCGGATCGGCTCCCACAGCATCGGCGTCGACTCGACCATCTCGCGGGAGATGCCGGGGATCTTCAGGTGCGCGTACGGGTTCCGCAGCGCGTTCTGCCGGTCCTTCACCGCGACGAGCGTGCCGATGTGGTCGGGCGCGCCGGACCGCGCCATGTAGGCGCGGATGTGCGGCGCGAAGTAGCCGCCCGCGCCGACGACCAGGGACGTCGTGAACGGCCCGTTCACCGTCAGCGCCCACGTCGCGTTCGACTCCGACTGCTTCTCCCACGCGATCGTGAGGACCCGCTCGTGCACGCCGGACTGGATCAGGTTCGCCGCGACGATCGCCGTGGACCCGCCGACCGAGCCCGCCGTGTGCACCCGCATCAGCGGCTTGCCGGTCGCGCCGAGCGCGTCCGCCAGGAACAGCTCCGGCATCACCACGCCCTCGAACAGGTCGGGCGCCTTCCCGACCACGACGGCGTCGATGTCCTTCCAGGTCAGCCCGGCGTCGTCGAGGGCGCGGCGGGCCGCCTCGCGGAGCAGGCCCGCCATCGACACGTCCAGCCGCTTGGTCTTGTACTGGGTCTGCCCGACGCCGATGACCGCACAGGGGTTAGCCATTGTTCTTCTCTCCCGACATCACGCAGACGAGGTTCTGCTGCAGGCAGGGGCCGGACGCGGCGTGCCCGAGCGTCCGGGACGCCGTCCCGTCGTGGATGCGGGACGCGGCCTCGCCGATGCGGATCAGGCCCGCCGCCATCACCGGGTTCGCCGACAGCGCCCCGCCGGACGGGTTGACCGTCACGCCGTCGCCCAGGCCGAGCGCCTCGCGCAGGATCAGCTCCTCGTGGCTGAACTGGGCGTGCAGCTCCGCGACCTCGACCCCGGCCGCGCCGGCCTTCTCCCCCGCGAGCCGGGCGGCCTCGGACCGGGTGAGGTCCCGGACGCCGAGGGCGTGCGGCTCGGTGCGGTGGTCGATCCCGGTGATCCACGCGGGCCGCTCGCACAGCTCCCGCGCCCTGTCGCCGGCGGCGAGGACGATCGCCGCCGCGCCGTCGGTGACGGGCGCGACGTCGTAGGGGTGCAGCGGCGCGACGTCGTAGTCGTCGCCCTCGGGGTCCGGCAGGTGCAGCGCGAACTCGTTGTCGCGGCCGGACGCCCGGGACCGCGCCGCGACGGCGCGCAGGTCGTCCTCCTTCACGCCCGCCTTGTCCATGTACGCGCGGGCCTGCATGGCGGCCATCGACACCTGGTCGACGCCGAGCGGCGCCAGCGTGTACGGGTCGAGCTGCTGGTTCATGATCGCGCGCAGGTCGCCCTGGGACGACTTGCCGAACCCGTACACCAGCGCGGTGTCGATCGCGCCGATCTGGAGCTTCACCCACGCCTCGTACAGCGCCCACGCGCCGTCCATCTCGACGTGGCTCTCGGAGATCGGCGGCCACGCGCCCAGCGTGTCGAGCGCGGACACGAACGCGAACGGCGCGCCCTGCAGGTAGTCGCACGAGCCCGAGCAGGTGAACCCGAAGCGGGACAGGCCCGTCCGCTCCTTGATCTCGGTGATCACCGGCAGGACGATCTCGGTCTCCGCGAGCCCCTGGTCCTCGGCGCTGTGATGGCTCTGTGCGAACGCGACGACTGCGACATCACGCATTACATGAAGTCCTTGATCTCTTCGAAGGGGACGTCGGGCTCGTCGATCGGCTCGAACCACTTGATGTTGGCCATCGACCGGTCCCACTCCTCGCGGGGCCGCCACGCCGCCTTCACCCGCATGCCCATCCGCACCTGGTCGGCGGGGACGCCCGCGATGAGCGTCAGCATCGTCAGGCCCGCGCCGTCCAGCAGGACGTAGCCGGACACGAACGGCACCTCGGGGGCGCGCGGGTCGGGGATGTTGTTGACCGCGAAGGTGGTGACGGTGCCGGTGTCGGGCAGCTCCACCTCCTCGGTCGTCGGCACGCCGTCGCGCGTGCAGAACCCCTTCATCGGGACGATGACCTTCTCGCACACCGGGCACCGCTGCCCGATGATGCGGCCCTCCGCGATGCCGTCGAGGAACCGGCCGAGCGCCTTGCCGCCCTTCAGCCGGAACTCCAGGCTCGCCTGCGGGTTGATCATCGTGACCTCGGGCAGGAAGCACTCGATGTCGCCGATCGTCCCGGTCCGCTCCGCGCGGTACTTCGGCCGCACCCGCATCCCGGTCTTCAGCACCTTCGGCGGCTTCGCGCCCGCCTCGAAGACGCCGAGGTCGAGGGCGTGCAGCAGCGCGGTGTCGGCGCCGTCCGGGCGGATCAGCGCCCACGCGAACGGCCGGTCGAACGGGTGCTCCTTCGCCGGGTTCGGCACCCACGACCAGGTCGTCACGGTCCCGGCGGGGCCGACCTCGACGAACTCGCCTGTGACGTCCTCGCCGGTCTCCGGGTCGCACTCCGCCGGCGGGACGAGCACCCGGCCCGCGGCCGTGCGGACGCCGACCAGCCGGCCGTCGCGCAGCTCGCTCAGGAAGCGCCCGATCACCGGGCCCACCGAGCGGGTGTAGCCGCCGGGGAACTCGACGACGTGGTTGATGTCAGATGGCACTGTCGCGGTCCTTCCAGTACGGGTCCCGCAGCTTGCGCTTGAGCAGCTTGCCGTTGGGCTCGCGCGGCATGGTCTCGATGAAGTCGATGGTCCTCGGCCACTTCATCTTCGCCAGCCGGCCCTCGAGGGACTTGAGGATCTCCTCGGCCAGCTCGGGCCCCGGCTCGACGCCCTCGGCGGGCTCCACCACGGCCTTGATCTGCTCGCCCCACTCGTCGTCGGGGATCCCGAACACGGCGACGTCCGCGACCTTGGGGTGCAGGGTGATCTCGTTCTCGATCTCGGCCGGGTAGATGTTCGCCCCGCCCGAGATGATCATGTCGGCCTTGCGGTCGGACAGGAACAGGAACCCGTCCTCGGTCAGGTAGCCGATGTCGCCGACCGTGAAGAAGTCGCGGAGCCGGTTCTTCTCCGTCTTCTCCTTGTCGCCCTTGTACTCGAACTGGACGCCGGCCATCTTCATGTAGATGGTGCCGTGCCGCCCGGTCGGGACCTCGTTGCCGTCGTCGTCGACGATCAGCAGCTCGCTGATCGGCCAGGCGTTGCCGACCGTCCCGGGGTGGGCGCGCCAGTCCTGCGGGCTGGCGATCGTCCCGCCGCCCTCGGTGGCCGCGTAGTACTCCCAGATGCAGTCGCCCCACCAGTCGAGCATCTGCTGCTTGATCGGCACCGGGCACGGCGCCGCCGCGTGGATCGCCCACTTCATCGACGACACGTCGTACTTGGCGCGGACGTCCTCCGGCAGCGCCAGCAGCCGCTTGAAGTGCGTCGGGACCATGTGGGTGTTGCTGACGCGGTGCTCCTGGATCAGCTTCAGCGTCTCCTCGGCCTCCCACTTGTCCATGTAGACGAGGGTGTGGCCCATCTGCAGCGCGGACCCGCCGAACTGGGTGACGGCGGTGTGGTAGTTCGGCGAGGTGATCAGGTGCGCCTGGTGCTCGCCGCCCGCCGGCCGTCCCGGCGTCATCCCGAACAGCGCCAGCAGGAACGTCATCAGCTCGGCGCTGTCGTCCGGGTCGAGCCCGGTCAGCGCCCGCTTGACGCCCTTCGGCCGGCCCGTCGTCCCGGACGTGTAGTGCATCGTCGCGCCGGCGCTGCGGTTCTCCGGCTGCGTGTCCGGCCGCCCGTCGACGAGCTCGGCGTACGGCCGGAAGCCCTCGACGTCCCCGAACCCGAACCGGCGGTGCGCCTCGAGCCCCGCCTCGTCGGCGGCGCGCACGCCCTCGGTGGCGTACCGCTCGTGCACGAAGAACGCCTTGGCCTCGCTGTCGGCGACGATGTAGCCGATCTCCGGGCCGGTCAGATGCCAGTTGATCGGCGTGTAGTACCAGCCCGCCTGGAGCGCCGCCAGATAGAGGACGAGCCCCTCGACGCCGTTCGGGACCAGCCCGCAGATGCCGTCGCCGTCCTTCAGGCCGAGCTCGCGGAGCCCGTGGACGAGCCGGTTCGAGCGGGCCAGCAGGTCGCCCGCGGAGTACTGCGTGCCGTCCGGATCGACGGCGGCGACCCACTCGGGATCGGCCTGCGCCAACCGCCAAAAGCCCAACGACCCCATCGGATCTCCCTTGCGTGATCACGGTGGGCACCGCCTGCCGGCGGCGCCCGGCGACCAAAGTAGATCACGTTCTCGTTTTGCAGGGCAACCCCTACCGGTAGCGCATCGCCTTAACTAGAATCTGTTCTTGTTTTGCCCATCGCAGGAGGACATCCATGGCCGAGCTGCTGCCGATCAGCACCGAGCACTGCACCGTCGAGCGGGACGGCCACGTCGTCATCGTCACGATGAACCGGCCCGAGGCGCGCAACGCGCTCAGCACCGCGATGCTGGTCGGCCTCGCCGACGCCTGGGCCTACATGTCCGACACCCCCGAGGTCCGCGTCGGCATCCTCACCGGAGCCGACGGCACCTTCTGCGCGGGCGCCGACCTCAAGGCCATGTCGCAGCCGCCGTCCGACCCCCGCGTCGCCGAGCGCGCCGCGCAGATCCCCGACTACCACTGGAAGGGCCTGCTGCGCGACGGCCGCCCCACCAAGCCGCTCATCTGCGCCATCGAGGGCTACGCCGTCGCCGGCGGCACGGAGCTCCTCACCGGCACCGACCTGCGGGTCGTCGCCGAAGGCGCCACCCTCGGCCTCTTCGAGGCCAAGCGCGGCCTGTTCCCGATGGGCGGCTCCGCCGTCCGCCTCCCCCGCCAGATCGGCTACGCCGCCGCCCTCGACATCCTCCTCACCGCCCGCGAGGTGACCCCACAGGAGGCCCTCGCCATGGGCCTGATCAACAAGGTCGTCCCCGACGGCCAGGCCCTCACCGCCGCCCGCGAGATGGCCGACCAGATCGCCGCCTGCGCGCCCCTCTCCGTCCAGGCCATCCTGCGCGCCGTCCGCGAGACCGAGCACCTCCCCGAGGAGGAGGCCCTCAAGGTCTCCGACGAGATCGGCTGGCCCGTCTTCACCACCGAGGACGCCAAGGAGGGCTCCAAGGCCTTCAAGGAGAAGCGCACCCCCATCTACCACGGCAAATAGTGCCGCCTCGCCGGAGGCCCTGGACGCCGCCGAAGCCGCCGCCTCCGCGGCATTGGATGAACGGGAGGCGGCCGGCCGCCCCGGTGCCGTGTCTCCGTCACTCGAAGGTGACGGAGGACAGGACGAGGCCGGCCAGCCGGCGCGCGTCGGAGGACGCCTGCGCGGCCGGCTCGGCGACGGTGTAGTCCACCGTGACCAGCACGTTCCCTCGCCGGACGACGACCCGGGCCCGTGCCTGGTCCCCGTCCCCGTCGACTCCGGTGCACGCCTCGTCGCCGAGGCCCGGAGTCCGGGACGGGCAGGTCGCGTCGGCCCGGAGGCGGAAGAGATGGTGCGCGCGCTCCGACGCGCCGCCTCCGGCGCCGATCCCGCGCGGCGACCGCTCCAGTTGCACGCCCAGCTTCGGCGGCCCGTGGTCGGTGCCCCACGCGCACGTCCGGTCGTCGGACGCGTCCGCGCCGACGGGTCCGTCGCCGGCGGCCGAGGCACCCGGGACGTAGCGTGCGAGCACCGCCTGGTCGAGTAAGGCGCATCCGGCGGGGAGCCGGCTCGCCTCGTCGCGTCCGGGCCACCAGGGCTGCGTCCACGGGCTGGCGACCTGAACGATGAGGAAAGTACCGCCCACCAGGACGGCCGCCAGCATGCACGTGGCGACCCGTGCCCCCGCTCTCACCCAGGGACCAGGCGCCCAGGCGCGGATATGGGCGCGGTGCGGACCGGACCTTGCGAGGAGGTCCTCGAGGAGCGCGTCCATCCTCCTGCCTCGGGCGAACAGTCCGAAGCTCCGGTATGGCGCGGGCACCAAAGCGCCGTGCGCATGGAAGAAGAGCCCGTAGCCCGGCGGTCCCGCGCCTCGCGGGAGGAACGAGATCCCGCCGATGTCGGCCCAGGGAATCCGCCCATTGGTCCTGCCGCCGTGGATCGTCACGCCGTGGGCGTCGACGAGCGTCCGCCGCCAGGGCGGCATCCGGCTCGACGAGACCAGCCACGGGACGACCGCGGGCGCGAGCGGCAGCAGAGCGAGCGCCCAGGTACCGCCGACGACCAGCAAGGCCAGGACGAACAGGAGCACGGCGGCGAGCGCCGCGTTCCACACCGCCCAGCGCAGGACCGACGGCCGGAGGACGAGGGGCTCCGGGGCAGGGGGCGGGGGCATGAGGGCGAGGCTAGCGGCGGTGCTGGATGGGGGGCATGCGGTGGAGTGGCCGGTTCCGGGCTAGGGGGTTCGTGGGGTCTCGCTGCGAAAGGTGTGGCCTAGTTCGGGGCCCAGGCCGAAGTAGTGGCGGAAGTTGTAGATGAGCGGGCTCCACTCGGCCGGGTCGACGTGGTGCGTGCCGGGGACGACGATGCGCGGGTCGGCGTGCACGCGCAGGACGGCGGCTTCGACGATGACGAAGTCGCCGGACGCCCCGGGACCCACCCGTTCGGCGCGGGCTTCCAGTTGCAGCGGGCACTCGGCGACGCGCGACGGGCCCACGGTCTCGGACGGCTCGGGCCGCAGCCCGGCGGCGGCGAACTTGTCGCGCTCGAACCGGAAGACGCCCGCCTTGGCCGCGGGCACCGGGTCGCGTCCGGTCAGCGGCGCCAGCCGCTCCACGGCCCGCCACTGGTCCGGGCCGGGCACGTTGATCACCAGTTCGGGTCGCTGCCGGAGGTTGCGCGCGGTCTGCCCCTCGGCGCCGAGCCCGAGCACGACCGTCCGGCCGAGGGCCCAGGCCGACGACATCGGCGCGAGGTTGGGCGTGCCGTCCTCGTTCTCCGTCGACAGCAGGACGACGGGCGTGCCGAAATACAGGATGCTGGGCTCGATCGCGACGTGGGCGGCCTGCTCGGCGGCTGCGGCTTCCATGAGCCGCAGCGTAGGGCGGGGTCGTTTCGACGCCGGTGGAAATGTGATCGCGGGTGGTATCGGGCCGTCCGTAAAGGGGGGTGGCGTTTGCGGGGGCCTGTCCGTGGCACGGCTGGACGCAAGCCGGTCATGGAAGGGATGAGCAGGCGATGGCTCTCCAGATAGGACGGTACCTGGGACGCGGGCGGACGGCGGCCGACGAGCCCCCGGCGGAGCCCCGGAGACGGTGGGCCTGGCCCCGGCGCACGCCGGCGGCGGCGCCCCCGGCCGAGAGCGCCGGAAAGACCGTCGTGGTGCGCAGGCCGCGGCGATGGCTTCGCACCCGGCACAACCCGGTCAGCGCGATGATCCTGGCGGCGGGCTGGGCCGCGGCGTTCATCCTCGCCCTCGGGATGCTGCTGACCTGGGGCGGCGCCAATCCGGGCAACGACCTGGTGCACGCGACGCTCAACACCGGCCGCTGGCTCGCGACGCCGTTCCACGACGTCTTCACGCGGACGGACCCGAAGGAGCAGCTCTACATCAACTGGGCCATCGCGGGTGTCGTGTACTACGTCATCGCGCGGGCCCTGTCGTGGATGACCCGGTTCTGACCCCGCGGAAAGGCGGCGGCGGCCGGAGCGCTGTGCGCCCCGGCCGCCGTCCCTGCCCTGGTGGGGGTCAGCCTTCGGTGATCGAGTTCAGCCGCTCGATCGACTCGACGTACTCCTCGATCAGGTCGTAGACGACCTGGGCGGCCGGCTTCACCTGGTTCATGGAGCCGACGATCTGGCCGACCGGGAAGGTGACCAGCTCGCCGTCGCCGGACCGGGCGATGCGCGGCAGCGCGTCGGCGATCAGCATGAACTGCATCGGCATCGGCAGGTAGCCGGGCGACTTCTCGCTCTCCCACGCCTCGGTCCACGCGGTCTTGAGGAACCGGGCGGGCTTGCCGGTCCAGGCGCGGGACCGGACGGTGTCCCGGGAGGTGGCCGCGAGCAGCTTCGGCAGCGCCCGCTCGGGGGTGTCGGCCTCGTCCACGGTCAGCCAGATGGACCCGGTCCAGACGCCGTCGGCGCCGAGCGCGAGGCCGGCGGCCATCTGCCGGCCGCGGCCGATGCCGCCCGCCGCGAGGACGATGGTGTCCTCGCCGACCGCGTCCACGACCTCGGGGATCAGCACCATCGTGGACACGTCACCGGTGTGGCCGCCGGCCTCGGTGCCCTGCGCGATGATGATGTCGACGCCGGCCTCGACCTGCTTGCGGGCGTGCCGCGCGTTGGAGGCCAGGCCGCCGACCTTGACGCCGTGCTGGTGGGCCAGCTCCGCGACGTCCGCCGGGGGCGGGCCGAGGGCGCTCGCCAGCAGCGCGATCGGGTGCTTGAGGGCGATCTCGACCTGCGGCCGGGCGGTCTGGTCGGTCCAGCCGAGCAGCACCTTGCTCGCGCTCTCGGTGGACGGCTCGACGCCGTGCTCCTCGAGCAGCTCCTCCAGGAACCTGCGGTGCTCGGCCGGGATCATGCCCTGGAGCTTGCCGACCAGTTCCTCGGCGTCGCCGAGGTCGGCGCCCTCGTACTTGGCGGGCATCACCACGTCCACGCCGTACGGCTTGCCGCCGACGTGCTCGTCGATCCACTTGAGCTCGAGCTCGAGCTCCTCGGGGGTGAAGTACAGGGCGCCGAGGACGCCCATGCCGCCGGCGCGGCTCACCGCCGCGACGACGTCGCGGCAGTGACTGAACGCAAAGATCGGGTACTCGATGCCGAATTGTTCGGTGACTCGTGTCCGCACAGCCTCGACCCTAGGCGCGTCCACGCAAAACTGCAACAGGTTCTAGTTAAGGAAATCGCGGAAGCCTGCAGAACAGGCGGTCCAGGGCGTGCGGCGGGCGCTAGAACACGTATCAGCGAAGGCGGAGACACGTGAAGGCCCCGCGGCCGGACGGGGCGGCGGGGCCTGGCGGAGGGGCGTTCAGCGGCGCCGGGACGGCAGCCGGCGCTGGCGGCCGTCGGACGGCGCGCGCCGCGCCTGCGGCTTGGCGCCCTGGGACGGCGCCACGGCGGGAGAGTCCGCAGCGCCCGCGGGCCGGGCGGCGGCGCGGGCCGCGAACGAGCCCGGCGGGGCGGCGGCGGAACCCGGCGCGGCGGAACCCTGCGGGGCCGAAGCGGGCGGGGCGGGCGCGCCGGGAGCCGGCGCGCCGGCGGCAGCGGTGGCCCCGGCGGAACCGGGGGCGGCCGGCGGCGCGGGCGGTCCCGCGTCGCCGAACTTGCCGTCGGCGCGGCGGGGCGCCTCGACGGGCGGCGGCGTCCGGTCGCGCATCAGCCCGAGCAGGCCGCCGGCCAGCAGCATCACCAGGCCGAAGAACACCGCGGCGGCCGGGATGTAGCTGCGCACCAGGTCGATCTGCAGCGCCGTCTTGTCCGACATCGAGACCAGGCCGCGCTGGTCCTTCTCCAGGGTGACGAGGTCGGCCTGCGCGACGAGCATCTTGCCCTTGCCGTCCGGCGTCTGCACCCAGCTGCGGATGTTCTCGCGCTGCTTGACCGGGATGCCGGTGCGCGGGTCGACCCACATCGTGTTGTAGGCCTCGGTGTAGCGGTCGACCTTCTGGTCGCCCTTGCTCGCGGGCAGCCCGAGCATGGTCGCCGGCATCTTGGTGTCCAGCGCGGCGGTCTTGGTCAGCGGGATCTGCTGGGTGAACCGGTAGGTCGCGAGGCCGTGCACCCGCTCGACGGCGCCGAACCGCATCGGCGCCTGCTGCTTGGTGGTCATGTCGAAGAACGGGTAGTCGCGCTTCTGCACGTTGCCGATCGGGAACAGCAGCCCGTACCCGGACATGCGGACGGTGCTGTCGCCCTCGACGTTGGCGCCGCAGCAGTTGACGAGGACGCCCGTCCGGCGGTCGAACGCGATCCGGAACTTCTGGATCTGCACCGGGGTGTCGGGCTTGGCCTGGTCGTAGATGTCGGTGGTGGAGTCCCAGACGGCGATCTTGTTGTTGCCGCCGTTGGCCCGCACGTCGCCGCGGATGGTGTTGTTGGCCCGCAGCGTGACGCCGTTCTTCAGCTTCAGGTCGGACTGGTCGAAGTAGGTGCTGTTCGGCGACTCCAGCCGGGTGACCTGGTAGCGGTTCAGCGGGGCCTGGACCACCTGGTCGGCCACGTAGAACCGGACCATGGGCGCGAGCGCGAGAAAGAAGGCGCCCAGGCCGATCAGGATCAGGCCGACCACCGGTCGCCGCATGAACACCTCCGGGACTGCGGTCCGTCTCCCCGGGCCGTGAGGCCGGAATCCGGCGTGCCCGGTCAGGCTACAGGACTTGCCAAACCGGCCGTCCAATAGCATCGACCACTCATCGTGCGAATCCGAAGAATCTTCCCATATTGGTCATGGCCCGCGGGCGCGGTCGGCGCATCCCCGACCGGGCCCGCCGGCGACGCCTCCCGGCGACCGCATACCGGCCGGTAAGCTCCGCCTGTACTCCCCGTGATCCGTGAGGTTGCCCATGGACTCGCCGGCAGCTGCCTCGGCGCCCGAGCAGGACCCCCGCCCCGAGCAGGACGGTCGCGCCGAGCAGGACCCCCGCCCTGAGCGGGACGGCGGTGCCGCGCCGGGCCACCGCGCCACGTTCGGCCGGTGCCTCCGGCTGTTCAGCGCGTTCCGGCGCGAGGGCACCGATCCGGAGTACTTCTACGGGCTCATGGCGCAGGACACCGTCGCCCAGCTCAGCACCTACACCCGCCTGGACGGCGCCACCATCGTCGATGTGGGGACCGGTCTCGGCCAGTTCGCACGCGCGCTGGAGAACGCTGGGGCGCGCTGCACCGGCATCGACCACGACATCAAGGAACTGACCGCGCTCGGCCCTCCAGCGCCGAACACGCTCGTCGCCAGCGCGCTCGCCCTGCCGTACCGGACGGGCTCGGTCGACGTGTGCTTCTCGTCCAACGTCCTTGAGCACGTCCCCGACCCGTGGCGGATGGCCGGGGAGATGGTCCGGGTGACGCGCCCGGGCGGCCTGGTGTTCCTGTCGTTCACCAACTGGCTGTCCCCGTGGGGCGGCCACGAGACGTCGCCCTGGCACTACCTCGGCGGCGACCGGGCCGCCCGCCGGTACGAGCGCCGCACGGGACGCCCGCCGAGGAACCGGTTCGGCGAGAGCCTGTACCCGGTGTCGGTGTCGGCGGCGCTCGCCTGGGCGCGCGGCAACGGCGACGTCGAGGTCGTGGCCGCGGTGCCGCGCTACCTGCCGCGCTGGGCGTCCGGGATCGTCCGGGTCCCCGGCCTTCGAGAGATCGCGACCTGGAACCTGCTGCTCGTGCTGCGGAAGACGGGCCCGTGAGGCCGGCGCCGCCGCAGGCCGCCGGGCCCGCCCCGCCGCCGATCTCCGGGCACCAGGACGCGCTGGACGGCGTCCGGGCGCTCGCGGCGCTGGCCGTCCTGGCGTTCCACGTGGCGAGCGCCTCGGGGGCGATGACCCGGGAAGGCGGCTCCGGCTGGCTGTTCAACGGCGGCCAGGTCGGCGTGCCGATCTTCTTCACGCTGTCCGGCCTGCTGCTCTACCGCCCGTGGGCGGCGGCGGTGCTGGACGGGCGGGCTTCTCCGCGCGTCGGCGGGTACCTGCTCAAGCGCGCGCTGCGGATCATGCCCGCGTACTGGGCGCTGATCGTCGTCTTCATGGTCACGTCCGCGCGCGCGCATCTCAGCGACCCTCTGACGTGGGGCTCGCTGCTGACGCTGACGCAGACGTACCTGTCGCACCCCTGGTGGGGCGGCGGCCTCGGCCCACCCCGGATCGGGCAGACATGGAGCCTGGTGGTCGAGGTCAGCTGGTACGCGCTGCTGCCGCTGACCGCGCCGCTGCTGGCCTGGTACGCCAAACGGGTCCCGACGCGAGACCCGGGCGTGCGGGCGAAACGGCTGCTGCGCGCGATCGGCGTGTACGGGGCGCTCTCGTTCGTCTACGTGGTCTTCATGTTCGTGCCGGACCGGCACAAGCAGATGGGCCTGTGGCTGCCGCACTTCTTTGTATGGTTCGCCATCGGCATGGCCATGGCCGTCGTGACGGTGTGGGCCCGGCTGGACCAGCGGCGCCCGGTCGCGGCGATGTGCCGGGCCGTCGTCGACTCGTGGGGCGCGTGCTGGGCGGCGGCGGCGATGCTGTACGTGGTCGCCGCGACGCCCGCGACCGGCCCCTACACGCTGCAGACGCCGGACGCGCTGTGGACGTCCGTCCTGCACCTGGTCGTGTTCGGGCTCGTCGCGGCCGCGCTGGTCGCGCCGATCGCGTTCGCGCCCGCCGGGCATCCGGTGATCGAGGGGGTGCTCGGCAACCGGGTGATGCGCTTCCTCGGCCGGATCTCCTACGGCGTCTTCCTCTGGCAGATGATCATTCTTCTGGCCTGGTACGACGCGGCGGACCGGATGTACCGGGGGCACGTCCTGACGGATCTGCCCCTGCTGGCGGCGGCGTCCATCGCAGCGGCGACGGCGAGCTACTACCTGGTGGAGAAGCCGGTGATGGCGCTGCTGCGCCGGCGCCGCCCGCGCGCCGGGCGCGACGTCCACGACGATCCCGGCCGGACGGTTCCGGACCCGGTGGCGCCGCCGGAGCGGGCCCGTTCCCGGCGGGCCCCGTCCCGGGGGCGGCCCAGCTGAGCTCGATCCGGCCGCCGGACCCGCCGCCGGGCCCGCCGCGCGGCCGGGGCCGCCACAGCTCCACCGCGACCCGCCCGACGATCACCAGCCCGAGCAGCTGAGGCACGACGTCGCCGAGCAGCCCGTCCGGCTTGGACGGGTTGTCGAGCAGCCCGAACCGGTTCCCGGCGGCGAGGCAGCCGGCCCCGGCGACCATCGCGAGCACGACCGTCCAGGGGGACGCGAGGGCCCGCAGCGGCCAGGCGCGGCCGGTCCTGGCCCAGCCGCAGACGGCCGCGACGGCGGCGGTGACGGCGAGGCCGGGGATCCCGGCGATCCAGCCGCCGAGCGCGGCGGCGAGACCGATCGCGGCCCAGGCGGGCCAGCCGGTCCCGGCGACCAGGGCGCGGCCGGACGGCCCCGGCCCGCGCCGCTCCCGGGCGGGCCAGACGGCGACCAGCAGCAGGACGAGCAGCAGGTTGAGCCCGGCGACCACGGCGATCCGCTGCGACCGGTCCGGGGTGTAGGTGAGCTGGACGGCGCCGTTCGTCCCGGCGGGGACGACCCAGCCCTGCTTCCAGCCGTCGAGCCGGACGGGGCGCAGCACGGTGCCGCCGGCGGTGGCGCGCCAGCCGCTGTTGAAGTTCTCGTTCACGGTGAGGAACGAGGTCTTCGCGGCGTCGACCTCCAGCTTGCGGGAGCTGGATCCCCAGCTCAGCACCTTGACCGGCTGCGGCGCGCCCGCGTCCGTGCCGCCAGTTCCGGTGCCGGTGCCGGTGCCGGTGCCGTTCGCGACGGCCTGCGGGCCGACGGTGACGGTGTCGATGCGGTAGGCGTCGAGCGGCACCGAGGTCAGGTGGTTGCGGCCGGCCTTCAGCGGCGCCTGCCGGCAGGCGGCGAACCGCAGCGGCCGCCCGGCGAGCAGGTCGCCGAAGGTGCCGGTGGCCTTGGTCTGCACGGTCGTCCCGTCCACCCGGACCTTCGGCCCGTATCCGCAGGCGAGCGTCAGCGGGACGCCCGACACGTCCGGCAGCGGCCTGACGCCGGGGATGACCAGGTCGGTGAGCTGCACCGGCCCGACCCGGTCGTCCTTGAGGAACGTGATCGTCAGCCGGTCGGTGGTCATCGGCGCGAACGACAGCCGGCCGAGCCCGTCGGACAGGCCCTCGCGGTACTCGCCGTTCCGCCCCTCGACCCGGACCCGGACCGGGCCGGACGCGCCGGGCGGCCGGCTGAGGGTGAGCTTCGACAGCCGCTTGCGGCCCTTCCACTGGACGGACAGGGCGGGCGTCTCGTCCCGGTCGGCGGCGATCCAGGTGGTGGACGGGTCGCCGTCGAACGCCGACCGCGCCTGGTCGGCGGGATGGTCGGACTGGACGGAGGTGGCGGTGACGAGGGGCTGCCCGGTCACGGCGGTGTACTGGGCGATCAGCCGCTCGTCGGTGAGGACGGCGGTGCCGGTGAGCGGCGACTTCCCGGCCACGGCGGAGGTGTAGGCGCGGTCGAAGCCGTCGCCCTCCTCGTCCCCGCTCGCGAGGCTCGGCGAGCACACCCAGCGGGCACTGCCCTGCATGCATTCGGACGTGCCGCCGGGCGCCCGGCTCATCACGTAGGTGGCCTGGCCCTTGACCCCGGACGGCGCCGGCAGCGTGTACGTGCGGGTCGGGTGGACGCCGCCGATGCTCAGCTCCGACACCCCGGCGCGGGCGAAGGCGGGCACCGCCGGCTTCGTCGCGAGGCCGGTGATCCGCAGCTTCAGCCAGCGGCTCGTCCCCTCCGGGGCGCGCAGCGGCTGCGCGGCGGAGGTCCGCTGGACGTCCTGCTCCACGGTGCCGCTCTCGGTCTGGACCGCGACCCGCGCGACCGCCGGGCCGAGCGTGGAGTCCTGGTCGAACACGGCGGTCAGGTTGCGGACGTCGCGGGGCTGGTCGAAGTCGATCCGCAGCCACTGCCCGACCGGCCCGTTCCACCCGCCGGTCTGCCAGGAGGTGAACGGGTCGCCGTCCAGCGCGGCGTACGGCTCCGCACCCGGCTTGCGGGACTGCGGGATGGCGTCGTCGGCCGCCGCCGACGACGACGCCGTGACGTCCCGGACCCCGCCGCCGTAGACCACGTGGGTGGTGTACCGGTTCCAGCCCTTGTCGAGGACGTCGGTGGCCTGGCCTCTGTGCGCCTGCGTCAAGGTCGGCGAGGTCTGGTGCAGCTCCCCGTAGTTGCGCTTCAGCAGCCGTGGCGAGTCGGTCACGACGGGTTCGCCTCCGAGGTCGGGGGCGTCGTCGTCGAGCAGGACGGGCCCGGACGGCAGCGCCCGGTCGTCGGCCATCGCCAGCAGCGACTCCGGCCCGCCGTACACGCGGAGGGCGCCGGACGCGTCCGACAGGTTCGCGACGTCGTCGGCGCCGGAGACCTCGTAGACCTCCAGCGCGGGGTACCGCTGGTCGGTGGCGGAGACGGCGTCGTCCACCAGGTCGCCGCCGACGGGCGCGCCGAACGAGGCGGCGCGGCGGATGCCGGGCGAGTCGGCGAGCGCCTGGTGCAGCCGGGCGGGCCAGGCGCCGCGCAGCGTCTCGCGGCTCAGGTCGTTGCGGACGAGCAGGTACCGCACGCCCATCCGGCCGAGGAACGCGGCGAGGCCCGGCGAGCCCTGCCCGGAGCGAACCTGCAGGTCGATCGCGTCCAGCGCCCGCGTGTACCCGGGCGACCCGGCCGGGACGAGCTGCCGGACGCCCCACCGGGCGGTGAGCAGCGGCTGGACGATGTCGTCCATCGGCCGGCCCCACAGGTACTCGCCGAACGGCGCGCCGGGCAGCGCCACGACGCCCTGCTGCCCGGCCCGCGCGTTGATCCACGACGCCGCGTCCCGCCAGTACTTCGGGACCTGGGGGAAGGAGCCGGGCCCGGTCAGCCCGTTCGACACGGCCGTGACGCCGATCCCGGCGAGGGCGACGAGCGCGACGGCGGGGACGCTCAGCACGGCCCGCAGCGCGCCGCCGAGGACGGGACGGCGCTCGGCGGCCAGGCCGCTGACCCGCGCGCGCGCCGGCTTGCGGACGGCCACGACGAGCAGGTGCGCGAGCCCGAGCGCGAGCGGCAGCCGGACCACGGCGTCGAACTTGTGCAGGTTGCGCAGCGGCGCGAGCGGGCCGTCCAGCAGGTCGCGGGCCTGCGCGGCGAACGGCCCGGGCAGGTCGCTGAGGTGGCCCACCGTGATGATCGCGACCCCGGCCAGCAGCGTGACCAGCAGGAACGTCCGTTCCGGCAGCAGCCGGCCGAGCAGCCCGGCCAGCCCGAGCGCGGCGATCAGCCCGGTGCAGACGACCGGCAGCGCCCCGGTCGACAGGCTGTGCCCGACCGGCCACCAGATCCGCCCGTCGACGATCAGGTAGTTCACCCAGCGCTCGGCGCCCCGGAACACGTTGATCAGGCCGGTCGGCGCGGTCGTCGTGGCGGCCTTCTCGGTGTAGGTCAGCCACGAGAACCCGTACGTGCCGGTGAGCAGCAACGGGACCAGCCACCATGCCATCGCCGCGCCGGTCGCCGCCGACCACCACGCCAGCAGCCGGATCCGGAACGACCCGCGCGGCCGCGTGAGCACGTACACCAGCGGGACGATCAGCACCGCGACGGTGGCGGTCGCGTTGATGCCGCCGCAGCAGGCGACCGCGAGCCCGGACCGGGCCGCCGCCCGCACCCGGCCGCCCTCGCCGGACGCGGCGGTGACCAGCGGCAGCACGATCCACGGCAGCATCGCGACCGGCATGTACTCCGAGGAGATCTGGCCGAGGGTCGCGAGGGCGTTCGGCGCCAGTGCGTACGCCATCGCCGCGATCAGCCGGCTCCCCGGCCCGCCGATCCCGAGCCGGTTCGCCAGCTTCCACGTCCCGGCGAACGCCAGGCACAGCAGCAGCGACGTCCAGAACCGCTGGGTGATCCACGGCGGCATCCCGATCACGTGGCCGAGCGCGTAGAACGGGCCCATCGGGAACAGGTAGCCGACCGCCTGGTTCTGCAGCTGGCCGAACTGCTCGGCGTCCCACAGGTGCAGCGCGCGGCCGAGGAACCCGAGCGGGTTCACCGCCATGTCGATCTTGGTGTCGGCGAGGATGAGGCCGGGCCGGGTGCCGAACGCCAGCGCGGTCAGCGCCAGGCAGCAGGCCGCGACGCGGAGCCGCTCGCGCAGCCGGCCGGCGGCGTCCGGGCCGTCCGGCGGGCGCGGACCGGGGGCGGGCGGGCGCGGCGCGCCGGCGCGCGGCGGGCTCGCCTCTCCGACTGCCATGCTCGCCCCTTCTGCTGCCACCCCTCCGACGACGTTCCCGGCGCGGCCTACTCGAGGTCGCCGCGGGCGGCCTCGCCGGTGGAGCGGGGCCGGCCGAGCAGCCGCTCGACGGTGGTCGCCTCGCGGACCTCGCGGACCTCGCCGGGCCCGGCGAGCAGCTCGTCGCGCACCGGCCCCTCGACCACGCGCAGGTGGACGTCACCGTACCGGTGCACGACCTGTGCCCGGTCATCGGCGGTGGACGACGACCCGGCCCGCACGGCCGCCTCGACCAGATCCGCCATCCGGGCGGCGGTCCGCGCCCAGTCGAACTCGGCGGCCCACGCCCGGCAGCGCGCGGCGATCTCGTCGCGGCGGCCCGGCTCGGCCAGCTCCTTGAGCGCGCGTTCGACCACCTCGGCTGGCTCGTCGTCCGGCCCGACGAGCCAGCCGGTGACGCGGTCGCGGACGGCGTCGCGCAGCCCGTCCACGTCGAACGCGACGGACGGGACGCCGAGCGCGGCGGCCTCGATCACGCTGAGCCCCCAGCCCTCGCCCTGCGAGGTGCTGAGGTGCAGGTCGGCGGTGGCGACCAGGGCGGCCTTGACGTGCTCGGTCACGTAGCCGTGCGCGACCGCGACGCCGTGCAGGCCGCGCTCCTCGATCCCGGCGGCGAGCGCGTCCGCCTCCGGGCCCGACCCGATGATGTGGAGGCGGAGCCCCGGATGCCGGTCGGCGAGGCCGCGGGCCAGGTCGAGGAGCAGGCCGAGCCGCTTGTGCGGGACGAGCCGGGTCACGCAGGCCAGCTGCGGGTGCCCGGTGGCGACGGCGCCGTGGACGTCCGGCGGTTCGTCGGAGCCGTTCGGCACGACGTACACCGGGCCCTTCCAGGCCAGCCGCTCCCGCACCGCGCGCAGCGTGGACGGTGACACGACCACGTACGCGTGCCGCCGGTACGTCCAGCGGCTCACGGGCCCTTCGAGCACCCGCCCGACCCACGCCATCCACGGCGGGAAGTGGACGCCGAACTGGGCGTCGTGCACGTGGTGGATCACGCAGAACACCGGGACGCGGCGCGGCAGCGCCCAGGGCGTGAAGAACGGGATGCCGTTCTGGCAGTCGATCACCGCGTCGAAGCGGCCGCCGCGCCGGAACCGGCGCCGCAGCAGCCACAGCAGGACGAGCGGGTACACGGTGAACCGCCCGCCGAGCCGGACGAAGTCGACGCCGTCGACCCGGTCGCGGCGGGGCTGCCCGGGCGCCCGGGACGTCACGTAGTGCACGCGGGCGCCGCGTTCCGCCGTCCGCCGGGCGATCTCCCACGCGTACCGCTCCGCGCCCCCGGCGGCCGGATGCCAGGGATCGCGCCAGTTCACGACCGCCAGCCTCAAGGGTCCGCTCATCCTTGCCCGGCGCTCGACGCGGACGGCAGGCCCCGGTCCGGCAGGGCGGGCAGCGGGCCGAGGACGGGCTCGGACGCCGGCGCCGGGGCGGGGACCAGCGGGCCCGTGACGCGGGCCCGGATCCGGGCGAGGTCGATCAGGCACTGCAGCGAGTGCCGGCGCACCGAGAACGTCGACCCGGGGCGGTCGCGCCACACGACCGGGATCGCGGTGACGGGCGCGCCGCGCCGCACGCAGTGCGCGAGCAGCTCGACGTCGAACGAGAACCCGGTGGTGCGCAGGTCGCGCGCGGCGGCGCGGCCGAGCGGCCCGGCGAAGAACTTGAACCCGCACTGGGTGTCCTGGATGCCGCCGACCAGGTCGCGGACGATCCGGTTGAACGTGATCGCGCCGAGCCGGCGGACCGGCAGCGCGTACCCCTCGACGACGGACGCCTCGTGCCGCCGCGACCCGACGACCACGGTCCGGCCCTCGCGGAGCAGGACGAGCGCGTCGTCGAGAGCGGCGAGGTCGGTGGCCATGTCGGCGTCCATGAACCCGATGTAGGGGGCGCGGGTGGCGAGCAGGCCGGTGCGGACGGCGGCGCCCTTGCCGGGCCGGTCGCAGGTCAGCAGCCGCACCGGGACGGGCCCGCGCCAGGAGCGGACGATCTCCGCCGTCGCGTCCGTGCTGGCGTTGTCGACCACGATCACCTCGGCGCGCGCCGGCAGCGCGGCGAGCCTGTCGCTCAGCAGGTCCAGCCCGGCGGGCAGCCGGCCGGCCTCGTTGCGGGCGGGCACGACGACCTCGAGCAGGGCGGGACCGGGACGCCGGTTCCCCATCAGGTCACGCGGGTCAGGGGGCGCCGTAGTTGTACATCGGCTTGATGACCGGGTCCTTCTGCGAGGAGTTCGCGAGCTGCACGACGCCGAACGAGGCTCCGGCGGCGAGGAGGACGCCGACGAGTGCGGCGATGGCGATGCGCATCAGGGGGCCCTTCGACTGTGGTGAGGGAGGCGGTCGGGGCTGCGGCTACGGATACTCCCGAGTAACGGAAGCCCCAGAGTAGTGCCTGAGGCCAGGAATGACCAGAAAACCACCACACTCGCCGCGATCCAGGCAACGATCACCGGCGCCGCCGGGACGCGGTCCTCGCGCGGCGGCGCGGCGCCGTCGATCCGGTAAACGGCCAGGTCAGCGCCGGTGAGCACGGGTACCGCACCGGTGGGCCGGTACTTGCCGGTCTCCGCGTCGACGACGACGTACCGGACGCCCTGGTCACGGAGCGTGGCCGCGTCGGGGTGCGCGGCGGCCGGGGCGAGGGCGAGCGCCCGCGGGTCCTCGGCGGCGATGGTCGTCCGGCCGACGATCAGCGCGTCGTTCACCACGACCCGCCGGTTCAGGTAGCGGGGCAGCGGGTCGAGGACGCGCCGTCCGTGGTTCCAGGGGTAGCTGCGGTACAGCGCCCACGGCAGCACGAGCACGTCCCCGGGCGCCGAGTCGGCGGCGATGATCTTCCGCGCGCGCGCCCAGTCCGCGGGGTAGTGGACGGCGCGCAGGTCGCCCGCCGCACCCCACGCCAGCGTCGGCAGCAGCAGGACGGGCGCCACGACCGCGCCGACCGCGACCATCGCGTACCGCGCGGTGATCGCCCGGTCGGCGGCGACGCCGAGGCCCACCGCGACCACGACGGCCAGCGGCGCGACGTACTGCTGGCCGTCCCGCAGCACGGCGAACCCGGACCACAGCCCGACCGCGCCCCGCAGCACCGGCGCGGCCACCGCTCCGAGCGCCGCCAGGACGAACCCGGCGGCCGCGGCGACGGCGGCGCCGCGGCGCCACTCCGGCTCCCGGCACCATTTCCAGTACGCGAAGAGAGAGCCGAGGACGACGGCCAGCCAGAACGCGGCCAGGACCGGCGTCCCGTAGCCGCGCGGCACCGTCTCGCCGTTCCAGATGCCGCCGAGCGTCAGGAGGCTGCCGAGCACGCCGAACGGGGTGTCGGCCCGCGCCGCGAAGACGTCGACCGCCGTCCCGTTCCCCGGCACGCCCGCCGGACGCAGCGCCCCCGGCACCAGCCACGGCAGGCTCAACGCGGCCACGACCCCCGCGACCCGCACCGCGCCGCGCAGCCGTGCCGACACCAGCGCGACGACCAGCGCCGCCAGCCCGGACACGGTCAGCGCGGCGAACCCGCCGATCGCCGCCGGGATCAGCGCGCGGACGAGACGGCGCGTCCCGCCCTTCTCCGTCGTGCGGGCCGCCGACGCGACCACCCACGGCAGCGCCGCGTACCCGAGCAGCAGCGCCCACTGGCCGAGCAGGAGCCGCTCGGCGACGAACGGGTTCCAGGCGTAGCAGACCCCGGCGGCCAAGCGCGGCAGCAGCCGTTGCGACGGCACCAGCGACGCCGCCGACATGCACGCCATCACGAAGATCGCGAGCAGGAGCAGCTTCTGCACCGCGCCGGCCGGGATCACCGTGGCCAGCGCCGTCACGAACGCGTCGCTCGGCACCTGCCGCGGGACCGTCCCGGTCAGCCCGAACGTCATCGGCGTGAACGCCGGATCGGGCGTGAACACCATGTCGTAGGACAGCACGAACCCGGGCCTGAGCCCCGGCCCGAGTGCCGCGAGCCCGAGCCCCAGCCCGGTCAAGGCGGCCACCACCTGCCGCGTCCGCTCCCCCATCGGCCTGGACGCTACCCGAACTCCGTTCACTCGCGGCGAGCCGCCGTCATGGACGCCGCCATGACGACGCCTCGCCGCGACTCAACGCGCGCGAGCGGTGGGGTCGGGGTCGCGGGGGAGGCCGAGGATGCGCTCGCCGATGACGTTGAGGTTGACCTCGGTGGTGCCGCCGCCGATCGACATCGCGCGGGACGCCAGCAGGTAGCGGGTCCAGCGCGGGCGCAGATCGTCCTTCCAGCCGCCGGTCAGCGCGCCCTCCTCGCCGAGCAGCGTGAACCCGAACTCGGTCACCTGCTGCCCGTGCTCCATCGCGACCAGCTTCCGGACGTTCGCCGTCGCGCCCGGGTCGGTGCCCGACAGCTGCTTGAGCGTGGCGCGCAGGCCGAGCAGGTTGAACGCGTGCTCGTCGCAGGCGAGCCGGCCGATGCCGTCGCGGACGACCGGGTCGCCGTCCAGGCCCAGCCCGGCGGCGAGGCTCAGCAGCTTCGGGACGTCCCCGCCGAGCTGGAACGAGCTGGTCAGCCCGACGCGCTCGTTGGCGAGGGTGTTGCGGGCGACGCGCCAGCCCTCGTTGACCGGCCCGACGACCCGGTCGTCCGGGACGAACACGCCGTCCAGGAACACCTCGTTGAACACCGCGTCGCCGGTGCACTCGCGCAGCGGCCGGACGTCGATGCCGTCGGACGCCATGTCCACGATGAAGTAGGTGATGCCGTCGTGCTTGGGCCGGTCCGGGTCGGTGCGGGCGACGCAGACGCCCCACTGCGCGTCGCGGGCCAGGGACGTCCAAATCTTCTGCCCGCTGATCCGCCAGCCGCCCTCGACCCGCTCCGCGCGGGTGCGCAGCCCGGCGAGGTCGGAGCCCGCGCCCGGCTCGGAGAACAGCTGGCACCAGATGATCTCGCCGCGCAGCGTCGGCGGCAGGAACCGCTCCTGCTGCTCCGGGGTGCCGTACTGGACCAGCGACGGGACGACCCACGCCGCGATCATCAGCGGCACCGGCTTCACCTTCGCGGCCTTCAGCTCCTGCTGGATGACGATCTGCTCCAGCGGCCCGGCGTCGCGGCCCCACGGCTTCGGCAGGTGCGGCGTCACCCAGCCGCCCTCCGCCATCGCGGCGCGCTGCGCGAGCGGGTCCATCGCGGCCATCTCGGCGACGCGGCCGCGGATCTCGTCGCGCAGCGGCGCCGCGTCCTCGCCGAGCTCGATGCTCATGGGGCGGCGGACGCCGCCGACCGCCAGCGCCGCCACGTCCGCGCGGTACGCGCTCGCCCTTCCGAGGAGCGCGCGCAGGGTGAGGGCGCGCCGGTAGTAGAGGTGCGCGTCGTGCTCGTAGGTGTAGCCGATGCCGCCGTGGACCTGGATGTTGCCCTCGGCGCACAGGACGGCGGCGTCGGCGGCGAGCGCTCCCGCCACTCCGACCGCGTAGGCACGCTGCTCGGGCTCGTCGCCGAACGACCGCGCCGCGTCCCAGACGGCCGCCCGCGCGCGCTCTAGCGCGATGAGCATCCGGGAGCACTTGTGCTTGATGCCCTGGAACTGGCCGATCGGACGCCCGAACTGCTCGCGGAGCTTGGCGTAGGAGACGGCGTCGTCGAGCGCGCGGCCCGCGACGCCGCACGCCTCCGCCCCGAGCAGGACGACGGCGAGGGCGCGGGCGCCGGGCGCGTCGAGGAAACGGCCGTCCGGGACGTCCAGGCCGTCGGCCGTCACCGAGCCGACCGGACGGGTGATGTCGAGCGACTCCAGGTCCCCGACCGTGACCTCGCCCCGTTCGGCGATCACCCAGCGGTCGCCGGCGGGCAGCAGGAACACGTCGGCGAGCGGCGCGCCCAGGACCGGCTGGACCGTCCCGGACACCGTGTTCCCGTCGACGTCCAGGCCGCCGGAGAGGCCGACCGCCGCCTTGCGCGAACCGTCCGCGAGACCGGCGAGCAGGTCGCCGCCGGCGCCCGCGGCGTGCAGGATCGCCGAGGCCAGGACGGTCGGGGTGTACGCGCCGGGCGCGACGGCCCGGCCGAGCTCCTCCAGCGCGACGGCCTGCTCCAGCAGCCCGTACCCCTGGCCGCCGGCCTCCTCGGGCAGGTGCAGCCCGAGCAGGCCCTGCGCCGCGAGCGCGGGCCAGAACCCGGTATCGGCCTTGCGCGCCGTCTCCGGCGGGACGTTCCGCTCGGCGAACCCGCGCACCGACGCCGCGAGCGCCTCGTGCTCCTCCGTCAGCCCGATCGCCATGACTGCACCTCTCCGTCGGGGATCGGAGCCAGCCTATTAGAACGGCATTCGGTACTTAAGGGGGGTCAGGCCGCGACCTTCAGCTGCGCGAGGAACTCGTTGAGGTCCGGCCACATCTTCCGGTGCGTGTTCGGCAGCGACGCGAACACCGCCGCCGGCGTCTTGCGCCCGGTGTCGATCACCGCGGTCGCGACGATCTCCCCGGTCGCCCGCACCCCGGCCCGCTTGTAGGTCAGGTACGAGGCGATCAGCCAGCCCTTGTGCCCGTCCACGTTCAGCGGCTGCGACGCCAGCGGCGCCGACTTGTGCGGGAACGCGTAGTACTGCGACAGGTAGCCCTGCTCCGCCAGCGCGGTCGTCTTCTTGACGCTCCCCGGCCCCTTGTACGCGCCCAGCAGCGTCGGCGGCAGCACGCCCGTGAGCAGCTGGCCGTACCAGAGCTGCTGCCCGTGCCGCTCGGTGACCACGATCTGCTGCCCCGACCAGCCCGGCGTGCTCAGCTTGTTCTTCTTCGTCGGCAGCTGCCACGGCGGTGCGAGGCGCGGGTACGACAGCCCGGACGCCGCGTCCGTCAGCCGCCCGAGGACCTTGCTCGCCTTGCCCGGGAACCGCTTCAGCGTCTTGTCCGCGGGGACCGTCACCTGCGGCTCGTCGGGCTCCGCCGCGGCGCCCGTCGGGCCCGTCTTGACGGGCGTGTCCGCCGGCGCGTCATCGGTCCGGTGCGTCATGTAGTAGACGCCGCCTGCCGCGAGGAGCGCCACCACCAGCAGGCCCACGCCGCCGATCAGCACCAGCCGGGACCGGCCGCCGCCCTCGTCGAACGCGTCGCCGGACGACCCGGGCGAACCGCCGAGCTTGGCGTCCGCGGCGGCCTCGTCGGCCATCCAGTCCGGCATCTGCCAGTTGCCGCTGCTCGGCTTGCCGGCCTTCGCCGGGCCCGCGAGCCCGACCTGCACCGCGGGCGTCTCGTCCGCGGGGGCCCCGCCGGGGCCGTCCTCGAACAGCGAGCCCTCCCAGCCGGGCGGCTCCTGCCCCTCCGCGGGGACGGGCGCGACCCGCACGTCGTCGGCGTCCGGCAGGGCGCCGGGCTCGCGCTCGGCGGCCGGCTCCTCCCAGGCGGGCTCTTCCTCGGCCTCGGGCCGTCCCCACGGGCCGGGCCGCTCCTCGCGGGCCGGCTCCTCCCAGGTCGCGGGCCCCTGCCCGGCCGCGCCCTGCTGCTCGTACGCGGGTTCCTGCTCGTACGCGGCCTCCCGCGCCGAAGCGGCCTCCCGCGCGGACGCGGGCTCCTGCTCGTACGCGGCCTCCTGCGTGGAAGCGGGCTCCCGCTCCTGCGCGGCTTCGCCCTCCGGCGCGCCCGCGCCGGGCCGGCTTTCGACCTTGCCCCAGATGTCGTGCGCCTGCTCGTCGCCGCCGTCGGAGAAATCCGTGCGGCCGTGCGGCGCGGGCATGAAGACCTCCGGCACCTTCGGCTCGGAGGAGACCACCTGCGGGCCGGTCGAGCGCCCCGCGTCGGGCGCCGGCGGCCGGCCGGCCTCGTCGCTCTCGCTCATGTCGGTCCAGCGCACACCGCGCTCCCCCTGATCGGACATGCGGAACACGGTACGCGAAGATCATTCATTTCGTTCCGCGGGTCATCACGCTGAGGACACATCTTCCTATCGCCTCAGTTCCGGCCCGCGACGCCGGGATCACCGCCGGTGACCGCCGGACCGTCCGCGAGCCGCTCCCTGGCCAGCAGGGTCGCGCCCGCCACGGCGCCCGGCATCGCGAACACCGCGCCGAGCGGGATGAGAAAGACCACAAACGTCGCGGCGCCGAACCCGACGGCCAGCGCCCGGTTCGCCTTCAGCCGCGCGAACCGCTCCTTGCGCAGCAGCCCGCGGCGCTCCAGCGCGATCGACGTCAGCTCCCCCGCCAGGTAGTACCCGGACACCAGGGCCGCGATCACCGGCACCACCGTCTGCCCCACCACCGGCAGGAACCCGGCGGCGAAGAACACCACCGCGAACAGCAGCGCCACCAGCCCGAGGATCAGCGCGTCCTTCAGCGCCCGCCCGATCTGCACCAGCAGCGGGACGTCCGGCTCCGGCGGCGCGCCGCCCTGCGACTCCTCGACCCGCACCGCGATCGCCTCGTAGAAGGGGTCGCCGACCAGCAGCGTCACGGCCGTGAACGTCAGGACGGCGAGGAACACCGCCGCGCCGTAGATCGCGATGCCGGCGACGACGCGCGCCGTCGCCCGCGCCGCCTCGGACCAGCCGTCCGCGAACGGCGTCACCCAGCCCGCGAGGTCGTCCAGGTAGAAGGCCAGCGTCACCAGCCCCGCCGCGTAGGCGGCCAGCACGATCAGCGCCGGGATCAGGCCGAACAGCCACTGCGCGGGGTTGCGCGCCGTCCAGCCGATGCCGCGCAGCAGGTACCCGACGCCGTTGAACAGGTCCTTGAACGCCGACGGCCTGGCGGCGGCCGGGCCCGGCGCGGGCGCGGCGGGCGGCGGCGGATGTCCGGGCGCGGACGGGCCGGGCGCGGCCGGCGGGCCGGGCGGGCCCGGCTGCGGGTTCCACGGCGCGGGCTGATTCGGGGGGTGGCTCACGCGCTCAGAGCCTAGAGCCTCGCCCCGGAGCGCCCAAGCGTTGCGGCGAAGCACGCCCTGCGCAGCGCGGTCTCAGCGGACCGGCAGCCCCACGAGCCGGGCCGACTTGTCCCACACCGCGCGGCGGAGCACCTCGTCCTTCAGCGGGCCCGCCTCCGGGATCAGCCCCGCGCCCGGCGTCGAGCTGTAGAAGCCGCCGGTGCGCCCCTCGTACTCCTCGTCCAGCGCGAGCTTCAGCGCCATCCGCGCGCCCTGCTCCGGCGTCCGCATCACGGGCGTGTGCGACAGCAGCCCGCCGATCCGCGCGCTGCCCGGCAGGTCGCGGGCGAGGGACGTCGCGACGAACCCCGGGCACATCGCGTTCACCGTCACGCCGGTGCCGTCGAGCCGCCGCGCCAGCTCCTGCGCGAACAGGATGTTCATCAGCTTCGACCGCCCGTACACCCGCAGGGACCCGGCCGCCCGGTAGTTGCCCGGCTCCGCCATCCGGTCGACGTCCAGCCGGCCGGCGAACCGGTGCGCCTCGGACGCGACCACGACGATCCGCGACGGCGCGCCCTTCTTCAACGGCCCGAGCAGCAGGTTCGTCAGCAGGAACGGGCCCAGGTGGTTCGTCGCGACCATCCGGTCGAACCCGTCCGCGCTCTCCTTCGCCCGCATCAGGTGCGCGCCCGCGTTGTTGACGAGCACGTCCAGCCGGTCGAACCGCTCCTCCAGGGACGCCGCGACGCGCCGCACGTCCTGCTGCGCGGACAGGTCGGCGAAGAACGTCTCGATCCGCGCGCCCGGCACGTCCCGGGCCAGCTCGTCCACCGCCGCCTCCGCCCGCATCTCGCTGCGGGCCACGATCCCGACGAGGAACCCGGCGCGCGCCAGCCCGCGCGCGATCTCCTTACCGATCCCGGACGTCCCCCCGGTCACGATCGCGATCTCGTCCCTCATCCCCCCACCGAACCACCGCGCCGGACGCGCGAGCAAGGGGGGAATGTGATTTCTTGCACAAGCCGTGATGCGGGGCCCGGCGCGGGCGACCCGCCCACCGGGACGCCCCCTGGCCCCGAACTGAAACCGGTTCTACTATCGGTCGGCATGAGGTTCACCTACGCCGAGGCGATGACCGACCCGTCGTTCTACCTGCCGCTGGCCCGGGCCGCCGAGGCCGCCGGCTACACGAGCATGTCGGTCGCCGACTCGCTCGCCTACCCGCGCGAGTCCGACTCGACCTACCCCTACACCGCCGACGGGAACCGCGAGTTCCTCGAGGACAAGGCCTTCATCGAGACGTTCACGCTGATCGCCGCGATGGGCGCGGTGACGAGCACCCTGCGGTTCACCCCGTTCGTCCTCAAGCTGCCCGTCCGGCCGCCGGTGCTCGTCGCCAAGCAGGCCACCTCGATCGCCTGCCTCACCGGCGGGCGCCTCGGCCTCGGCGTCGGCGTCAGCCCGTGGCGCGAGGACTTCCAGGTCATGGGCGTGCCGTGGGAGCGGCGCGGCAAGCGCATGGACGAGGCCATCGACATCGTCCGCGGCCTCGCCGGCGGCGGCTACTTCGAGTTCCACGGCGAGTTCTTCGACATCCCGGCGATCAAGATGACGCCGGCGCCGGCCGAGCCGATCCCGATCCTGGTCGGCGGGCACAGCGAGCCCGCGCTGCGGCGCGCCGCCGTCCGCGGCGACGGCTGGATGCACGGCGGCGGCCCCGACGACCTCGACGACCTGCTCGCCCGCCTCACCCGCATCCGCGAGGCCGAGGGCAAGGCCGGCGAGCCGTTCGAGGTGCACGTCATCTCCCCCGACGCCTACACCCCGGACGGCGTGAAGCGGCTGGAGGACAAGGGCGTCACCGACGTGATCGTCGGCTTCCGGATGCCCTACATCAAGGGCCCCGACACCCAGCCGCTGGACAAGAAGATCGCGGCCCTCGAGCGGTTCGCCGAGACCGTCATCGCGAAGGTGAACGGCTGACCGCAAAACGAGAACACGTTACAGTTCGGTCATGGACGCCCTCATCTGGCACGCCCCCGACGCCGACCACCCCGCCCGCCGGGCCGCCCGCGCCTCCATGACCGCGGTCGGCGCCGGCCGCCGGGACGAGTGGCTGGCCCTGTTCGCCCCCGGCGCCCTCGTCGAGGACCCCGTCGGCCCGTCCTTCCTCGACCCCTCCGGCGAGGGCCACCGCGGCCCCGACGGCATCTCCGCCTTCTGGGACTCCTTCATCGCCACCATCAGCGGGTTCCGCTTCGAGATCAAGGACTCGTTCGCCAACGGGCCCTGCTGCGCCAACGTCGCCACCATCACCACCACCATGGGCGACGGCTCCACCATGTCCATCGACTGCGTCCTCATCTACACCGTCGACGACGCGGGCCTCATCACCTCGCTGCGCGCCCACTGGGAACCCGACCGCGCCATGGCCACCGTCACCAGGCCCGCGACCTGACCTCAGTCCCCCGGCGGCAGCAGCAGCCGCGCGGTCGTCCGCTCCAGCCGCCGCACCGCCATCGACTCGCCCACGAACCCCCGGACGGCCTGCAGGAACTGCTGCAGGCCGCCCGGGTAGTCCAGGCACGTCTGCAGGATCGCGAACAGGTCCGCCTTCGCCTCCGGCGCCCGCGGGATGACGCCCGCGATGGCCGGCGACAGCGCCCCGACCAGCCGCTCGCGGCCCCGCTCGTTCCGCATCTGCGGGATGTCCATCAGGTCGTCCACCATCTGGAACAGCACCGGCACCGGAACCTCCGCAGGCGGCACGAACACCCGGTCGTCACCCGGGTCGTCCTCTTCCCGGTCGCTCAGGCCGTCCTCCCGCAACGCGAGCGGCCCCGTGCTCGCCGCCGGGGCGGGCCGCACCCCCGGCACCATGATCCAGGCCCCGCCCTCGGTCTCCTTCACCTCGACCTCGACCGGGTAGTAGTCCCCCGGATCGACGAGCCCCCGGCCATGCCGCACCACGTCCTCGTACACCCGCCGCGACACGATCACCGCGATCGCCGTCTCCGCGGCGGCCACCGCCTCCTTCAGCGGCGCGGCGTCCAGCAACCGGAACGCGTGCGTCAGCTCCGCCCCCACCACGCCGTGCCCGTCCGCCACGGCCTCCCCCACGTTGACGGCCACCCGCAACCGCATCTGCGCGGACTCGCTCGCCGCCCGGTTGTGGTGCCGCACCTCCGCGCGCAGCCGGTCGACCACCGTCGTCAGCAGCCGCTCCGTCCCGACCTCCGCCGGAAGGACGACCATCACCCCGTCGCCGCGGTCCTCGTGGTAGCAGTCGTCCAGCCGCACCCCGGCCCCGTCCGCCAGGCTCCGGTCGAGGCCCTCGTACATCGCCTTCCGCACCCGCACCCGCACCGGATCGTCCCGCTCCGCGGAGCTGAACCCGGCGATGTCGCACACCAGGAACGAGCACAACCCCCCGGGCCGCCATCCCCCCGTCCGCGCCGCATCCCCCACGCGCCCTCCCTTCCACCCCCCTCAGCGTCCTCGACCGCCCGCGCCACCGGCAAGACCACCGCGAAAATCACCGGCGCGTCTTGTCCCGATCACCGCCCTGCGCGGCCACCCGGCTCTATGATCGTCTCGTCGCGGACTAGGCTGGTGCCCCTGAGCCCACAGAGGGAGCGCGACACCTTTCCGATATCGCGGGACCACGAGGGGGAGACGGCCGTGCCGGGTACTCATGGCAGCACTTCGCAGTCCGTCGATGGCGCGATTGCCTTCGCCTGGGTCCGCCCCGAACGCGACGCCCTCGACGCCCTCGCCCGCTCCGCCGCGGCCGAGGGCACCGTCTTCGGCGAGGCCGTCCGCCGCGCGGGCACCGAGCGTCGCGAGGCCGCCCGCGTCTCCGCCGGATTCGACAACCGCCTCCTGTGACGATCGCCTCTGATGTCCGCGGCGGATTCCCCCGAATGGCCGTCTGACGGCCTGGACGTCGCGGCCCTCGCGGGCGCCGGATGGCGGCCCGTCCCCTTCTCCGAGGTCGTGCTCAAGATCCACGGCCGCTGCAACCTGGCCTGCGACTACTGCTACGTCTACGAGAGCACGGACCAGACGTGGCGGACGCGCCCGCGCGCGATGGCGGCGGACGTCATCGCGAAGACCGCGGCGCGGCTCGGCGAGCACGTCCGCGAGCACGCGCTCCCCGCAGTGTCGGTCGTCCTGCACGGAGGCGAGCCGCTGCTCGCGGGAAGGGCGGTCATCGCGGCGGCCGTGGAGAGGTTCCGCGCCGCGCTGCCGGCGTCGTGCGACCTCGAAGTGACCATGCAGACGAACGGCGTGCTGCTGTCCGACACGATGCTCGCGATGCTCGACGACAACGATGTGGGCGTGGCCGTCAGCCTCGACGGCGACCGCGCGGGACACGACCGGCACCGGCGCCGCGCCGACGGGCGGGGAAGCCACGCCGACGTGATGCGGGGGCTGCACCGGCTCGCCGGCCCGTACCGGCGGCTCTACCGGGGCCTGCTCTGCACGGTCGACCTCGACAACGATCCGATCCGGACGTACGAGGCCCTCATCGAGACGCGTCCGCCGCGCATCGACTTCCTCCTGCCGCACGGAACCTGGAGCGCTCCGCCGCCGCGCCGTCCGGCCGACGGCGAAGGGACCCCCTACGCGGACTGGCTCATTCCGATCTTCGACCGCTGGTATCACGCGCCCCGCAAGGAGACGGGCGTCCGGCTGTTCGAGGAGATCATCAACCTGCTGCTCGGCGGGCAGAGCCGCAGCGAGAACATCGGCCTGTCCCCCGTCGCCATGCTCGTCGTCGACACCGACGGGACGATGCAGCAGGTCGACACGTTGAAGACCTCGTACGCCGGGGCACCGGAGACCGGTCTGACCGTGTTCGGGAACGGCTTCGACGAGGCGCTGTGGCATCCGGGCGTCGTCGCCCGCCAGATCGGAGCCGCCGCGCTGTCGCCGACATGCGGGACGTGCGCGGTGCGCGACATCTGCGGCGGCGGCGCGTACGCGCACCGGTACCGCGAGGGGGACGGTTACCTCAACCCGTCGGTGTACTGCCCCGACCTGATGGCGCTGATCAGCCACATCGGACGCACCGTCCAGCACGATCTGGCCCTCGCAACGGCCGCGCCGGGCCGCTGACCGGGCGGTCTGACCCGGGGGCTCACAGGGCGGTCGGCTCGATGTCGCATTCGAGCGGCTCACCGCGTTCGGCCGCACGCACCTCGGGATGATCCGCGCCCAGTGCCTGCCTCAGCGAGGCCAGCACGGGACCGGAGACGTCGTCGCCCTCCCCCATGGCGGCGCGCGCCCGCGCCAGGTTCAGCTCGACGGCGAGCGAGTAGGGATGCCGCTCACCGAGACAGCCGATCATCTTCTCCCGGACGTCCGCCAGCAACCGGGCCGCGGCGTCCAGCTCGCCGAGCAGGTAGTAGTCGTTCGCCAGGCCGACCGTGGCGCAGAACGCGTAGTAGTGGTCCGGGCCGAGGACGCCGCCTTCGAGGTCCGCCAGGGCCGACTGATCGGTCTCCTGGGCCGCGTACACCTCCGCGAGCCGCCGGAGTACCACACCGCGGTCGATGGCGCAGACCTGGACGAACGGGTGCCCGTCCCCCATCACCCGGCGGTAGCCGTCCAGCGCCCGGTCGATGATCGGCAGCGCCTCCTCCGGGCGCCCGATCGCACTGGTGGCGAGCGCCAGGCAGACCCGGCTCGCGAGCGTGTTCGGATGCTCCTCGCCGAACCGGCGGACATGAGCGGCGAACGTCTCGGTGGCCAGCCGGTGCGCCTCCTCGGTCCGCCCGAGCTTCCGCAGTGTCCCCGCATGGCTCATCTTCGCCTGCAGGACGTGCGCATGGCCCGGCGCGAGGACGGGCCTCAGGTTGTCCAGGCTTTCCGCCTGGAGCCGGTGCGCCTCTGCGTACCTTCCGAGCGCGTGGAGGTTCCGGGCGAGGTTGTGGGTGGCGCGGAAGCGCTGCCGGTAGGCCTGGTCCTCGCCGCCCCAGACTTCCAGATCGAGGTCGTACGCCTGCTGGAACTCGCCCAGGATCCGCAGGTCGATGGCGAGGTTGCTGGCCGCGAGCCGGGTGGCGGTGTCGGCGTCCCCGTGGATCCGGCGCCGTCGCCGCCAGGCGTCGAGATCGATCTCGTAGGCCCTGCGGAACTCGCCGAGGAACCGCAGGTCCGCACCGAACCCGTTGGCGGCGAACAGGGTCTGGAAGTTGTCGGCGCCGAACTTGCGGCGCGTCCGGGCGAGGTTGTCCTCGCTGAGGTCGGCGGCGGCCCGGTTGTCGCCGAGGCCGCGCAGGGCGTTCGCCAGGACGCGGGAGATGTCCAGGACGTCGTCGTCGTCGGGGCCGTACCGGTCGCGCCACCGGTCCAGCGCGATCTCCGCCAGCCGCCGGCTGCCCTCGTACTCGCCGGACTGGTAGAGGAACTTGGCCTGGTCGATGCCCACGTAGCGGATCTGCGGATCGTCCGCCTCGAACACCCCCGACGGGATGACGTGCGGGGTGATCTCGGAGCGGCGCTCCCAGGTCGACTCCACCTCGGGCTGGTCGGCCGGGGTCGCCTCCTTGAGGATCGCGTGGACGCAGGCCCGGACGCGGCGCCGGCCGTCCTCGCCGAGCCGGTCGTCGAGGATCGCCCGGACCAGCCGGTGCACCTGGAGGCTGCCCGGTTCCTCCGCGAAACGGGCGAGGGAGAAGCGGGAGATGTCGCGCATCGCGCCGCGCAGCGCGGCCTCGTCGGCGAGCAGGGCGGTCAGCTCGACGGGGAGGTCTGCCGACCGTCCCGCGGTCAGCAGCCCGCAGGGCACGGGTTCCGGATCGAAGACGGCCCACAGCTCCAGCAACTGGCCGGCGACCGGGTTCTCCTCGCGGAGAAGGTCGAGGTTGAGGCTCACACCCGCCGCCAGCGGGCCGGGGAGCTCGTCGGACACGCCGTCACCGCTGAACTCGGTGAGGCGGCGGTCGAACAGCCGGAGGTACTCCTCGACGGTGCCGCCGGTGACGACCTGCCAGGCGGCCGCCTGACCGACGGCGAGCGGAAGGTCCCCGACGCGTTCCGACAGCAGGTCGGCCTCGGCCTCCGACAGGCGCGGGACCCGGCGGCGGAGCAGGGCGATGCTCTCGCTCCGCTCGAAGACGCCGACGTCGACGACCGACGCGTGCCGTTCCCAGCCGCGGTCGCGGGACGTCACCAGAACGTGGCGCCCCGGCCCCAGACCGGATCCGCCGGCGTCGACGGAGAGCGGGGTCAGCGGGACGACCTGGTCCGGATCCTGCGCATTGTCGTAGATGAGCAGCCAGCGGCCGTAGGGCCTACCGTCGCGGAGCGCGCGCAGGACGCCGTCCACGGTGTCCTTGATGTCGTCGCTCATCGGCATGCCGAGCTGGCGCGCCAGCACGGCGAGGGCGGCGCGGGCGGACGTCGTCTGCTCAGCCGGGACCCACCACACCAGGTCGTAGTCGCCGGCGTGGCGGTAGGCGTACTCGACCGCGAGGTTGGACTTGCCCTCCCCGCCCATGCCGAACTCCGACTCCGGCAGCAGCGCCGCCATCCCGTCGCGCAGTGCTGCCCGTACCGCGGTGAGGAGCCGGTCCCGTCCAGTGAAGTCGGGGTTGCGGGCGGGCAGCCCGCTGCGGAGCACCGGCGCGGGCGTGTGGCCTTCCGGCCTCCCGGTGGCCCGGATCACGTCCACCAGATCATCACCGGACGGGCCGGACGCGTCGGGCGCGCCGGACACCGAACCGGTCGCCAGCTGCCTCGCCACCTCGCGGTACTGCCCGCCGAGACCGGCCAGCGCCTGGGCCGCGACCTGCGCGAACGGCAGGTCGGGCGGGAGCCGCACGTCGCCGCGGCCGACCGCCGCCAGCAGCGCCGGGAAGTCGAGCGACGAGCCGATCCGCTCGCGGACGACGTCCCACACGGCCCGCAGCACCTGCTGGACCTCACGCCTGCGCATCCCCTGCAGCAGGATCTCCCGGACGCCGTCGTGGAACTCGTAGGCGATCTCCTCCTCGCCGCCGTCCGCCGGGCGGCCGACCATCCGCAGCAGCCCGCTGAGGAACACCTCGGCGAGGACGGAGGACGAGGACGACGGCAGCATCGCCTGCTGGACGAGGCGCATGACGGGCAGCCGCAGCGGCGCCGCCGCGAGGTAGGTGGCGAGCTTGAACGCCGCCGGAGACGACGAGGCCCGGAACTGCTTGACGCGCATCTCCGCCGACATCGCCTCGTCGTCGGCGGGCGGCGCGTCGGCCACGGGACGGCCGGTGAACAGCGCCGCGCCCATGATGTCGCGGCCGCCGTGCGCGACCATGTTCGCCCACGACCGCAGCCACCGTTCGTTCAGCTCCACGACCGGGATCGGGACGCCGAGCGGCCGGCCGTCCGGCGGCTGGAGCGGCGCCCGGGTCACGGTGAGCCGCTCGTTCGGCAGCGCAGGTCCGGACGCCCCGAACCGCACCGGCTCGATGGCCGCGGGGGTCCGCCACCAGAGCCGCTGCGGCAGCGGCTGGGCGATCGCGACGGTCCCCGTCCGGCCCCAGCGGCCGAGCATCGCCGCGGCCCGGCCGTCCCGCCACGCCGCGCCGATGCAGTCGCTGACGACGAGGATGACGCGGCGGCGCGTCGGGTCGACCAGCTCGTCCGGGTTGCGGTCGGCGCCGACGCCGAACGCGGACCCGGTGCGCAGCGACAGCCGCTCGCCGCCCGTGTCGAGGTACCAGGTCCGCAGGTCGCGGAACGCGCCGAGCTGCTGCAGTAGCGCGCGCAGTTCCTCGATGGTCTGCCGCCACACGACCATGGACGGCCCGACGTCCGCGACGAGGGCGAGGTCGTGCCGGCGGTCCCGCGCCGGGACCATGACGGGCTCGCACACGCCCGTCTCGGCGATCCGCTGCGCGGTCGCGGTCTCGTTGAGGATCTCGCGGGTCAGCGACGGGACGGTCGCGCGCAGCGGGCGCAGTGCCCGCGCCAGCGGCAGCGTCCGGGAGATGGCGGGCATCGCGGGCATCCGGACGGGGAACGACGCGGCCGGCACCTCCTGCCCCGCCATGTACAGGCCCGCCTCCGCGGGGCGCGGCGGTGGAGGCTCCGGTCCGGGCGGCGCGGACGGTTCCGCGGGACGCGGCGACGGCGGCGGGTCTGCGGGGCGGCCGTCAGGGCCGGCGGCACCGGCCGGGACGTGATGGGCCGGGCCCTCGTGCGTCCGGAACCAGTCGGCGAGCCACAGCGCGTCCGCGATCTCCTCCGCCGTCGGCTGCGGGTCGAGCCCCTGCAGCGCCTCGACGAGCCGGCGGATCATCCCGCGCCGGGCATCTCGATCGGGCGGAGCACCGCGTCGAGGATCTCGTCCAGCTTGCCGTCCGGCGGCCTGCTGCCCGACGTCGCGAGGTAGACGGCGTTGAGGAGCTGGTCGGTGGCGAGGGCGCCGTCGGCGCGGCGGGCGAGGAACTTCTCGATGAGCTCCTCGCTGCCCGCGCGGGCCGCCGGGCCGAGATGCGCCTCGATGATCTCGGCGAGCCGGTCCCGGCTGGGCGGGTCGATCACCAGCCGGACGCACCGGCGCAGGAACGCGGGCGGGAACTCGCGCTCGCCGTTGCTCGTGATGAACACGATCGGGAAGCTGGTGCACCGCACCTCGCCGTGCTCGACCGGCACCCGCGGGCCGCCGTCCTCGGTCATCACGTGGATCCGCGCCTGCTCCTCGGGCAGCCGCTGCAGCTCCGGGATGGTGAACCGGCCCTCCTCGAACACGTTGAGCAGGTCGTTCGGCAGGTCGATGTTGCTCTTGTCGAGCTCGTCGATGAGCAGGACGCGGGGCCGGTCGCCGGGCAGCAGCGCGGTGCCGAGCGGGCCGAGCCGGATGTAGCGGCCGATGTCGGGCGGCTCGGCGGTGTCCGCCCGCCCGCCCACGCCGCGCAGGCTCGTCTCGTGGAGGCGGCCGATCGCGTCGTAGTGGTAGAGGCCGGTCTCCAGCGTGGTGTTGCTGGTGATCGACCAGTACAGGACCGAGCCAAGACCGAGCTCATAGGCGACGTTGTAGGCGAGCGTCGACTTCCCCGACCCCGGCTTGCCCGTCACCAGCAGCGGCCGCCGCAGCAGGACCGCCGCGTTCACCTTGTCGACCACCGACTCGTCGGGCCGGTAGGAGACGGCCTGCTGCTCCCGCCGCCCGCGCCCCTGCACCGCCTCCTCGGGGCTGAACCGGCGCCACGGCGGCGGCGGAGGCAACCGCCGGACGCGCTCGTGCGGCAGGCCGTCACCGCGGTAGATGCGCCAGTCCCCGATCGGGTCGCTGGATTCCGGTTCTGTCGTCATGGCGGCCTTCCGGTGCTATGCGGGGGGTCGGAGCCGGACGTACGGCTCGGGGATGCGGTCGGCGTCGTCGAACACCAGCGTCAGGTGGAGCCCGAGGTGGCCCGTCCCGGCCTCCTCGGCTCCGGCGGACAGCGCCTGCCGGCGCAGGTCCATCGTCCGCCGGGGCAGCCTCATCAGATCGGCGGCGAGCAGGTCCTTGACCTCCCGCGCGAACCGGGCGGGGTCGCGGCCGTCCCGGCACCAGGCGATCACCGGGGTTCCCGACAGCAGCCCGACCCAGTGCTCGTCCGGCTCGTCGGCCGCCGCCCACGGCGGGAACGCCAGCGCGAGGACGGCCGGGTCCGACAGCTTGGAGAACAGCTCCTCCTGGTCGTACTCGCCGCGCCGCGTGACCAGGCAGACGGGCGCGTCCGCCGGGCTGCCGCGCAGCATCGACCACTTGTGCCGCCAGTCCTGGTGGACGGCGGCGAGCCGCATCCGGTCGAGGCTGCGCACCACCACCGGGTACTTGATCCCGATGCGGTGCTCGAACCCCGCGATCTTGATCTTGGAGTCCTCGACGGGGTGGTCGAGCAGCCGGCGCGGCAGCACGAACTCGACGGTGAGGTCGGGGGTGGGCCGGTCGAGCACCGAGGTCTCCGCGGTGAGCAGCCGCTCCAGCAGCTCGGGGATCCGGCTGAGCGGCAGCGCCTCGTCGCTGCACTGCAGAGTGCTGCCGGGTTCGCGGTCGACCTGCAGCCACGCCGTGACCAGGTACCGGTCCGGCTCCAGCGCGTCCGGCGTGCACGCGATGATCAGGTACGTCTCGGACGGCTCGGGCCGCGCCCGCGCCTCGACCTCGGCGTTCTGCCGCCGATAGAGAGCGGCGTCCACGCCCTGGACCACCGCCTGCCGGCGCACCCAGTCCCGGATGGCGGGCGCCGCCGGCGGCGCCGCGGACCGGGCCAGGTCGTCGGCGAAGATCAACAGCGGCGGCACCCCGTCGGGCCCGGCGGGGATCTCCTCGAGCAGCGCGACGACGTCGTGGAGGTCGCGCATCTCCCGGTCCAGCAGCGGCCACGCGGGCCCGACGGCCCGCCGGTAAAGCACGGGGAACCGGCCGAGATGGGTCAGCCCCGTGTCGAAGCGCTCCAAGGAGGTCATCAGCTGGTGCAGTTCCCGCCGCGCCTCCTGCCCGAGCCACGGTTCGGGGATCAGCTCGCGGACGAGGTCGCGCAACGCCGCGACGGAAAGGCTGTTCTTGTAGAACCGCTCCAGATTCCGCACTAGCGCCTGCGCGGCCCCCGGATAATTCAGCAGGACGTCGACCAGCGCCCACACGTCGAGCCGGTCCTGGTCGTGGTGCTCGAAGGGGAGCCGGTGTCCGAGATCGCGCTCCAGGGCCGCCAGAAGCACCTCGCGCGCCCGCCTGGCCCTCATCCCGTCGATCCGCAGGATCGCCTCGACGAGCCGATGCTGATCATCGACGTGCAGCGACGTGACCAAACGCTCCGCCTCCGACCGAACGGTGCCGAAAAGAACGCCTGCCGTTTCCGATGCGGGAAGCCTACCTCCGCACCGCCCACCGGAAGGGCCCCGCTCCGCCAACTCGGAAGCGACCGGAACAGGACGCCCGCAATGCGTCACCGAACACAATGCGCCCGGCCCGGAAGTGATGGCCGCCCAGCGGCCGAAGGCTAGCGGTCCTTACCCGCCGGGACCGCCGCGGCACCGACGGCCAGAGTCCCTCCCGCTAGGGCCGGCTCGCGCCGCCTCGCGCGCCGGCGCCCTCGCCCGAGAACCGGCCTCGGTAGCACCGACCATACGGCGACCAAGGCCAGCAGGAACAGCACGACGAGGAGCGTCGGTTCCCCCGCGGGACTCGGTCTCCGCAGCAGGCATAAGACCGCGGCGACGATCCCGAGGAACGTTCCGGCGACGAGAAAGGCCGTCGGGCGGGGGCCGAAGAATTTGATCACATAACCGCTGGCGGAGGCTCCTAGGGTCACCGCCCCCGTCGTCAGGAACTGCAGGACGCCCTCCACCCGGCCCAGCACCTCTTTCGGAATGGCCTTGCTCTGGTGCACCGCGAGAGCCACATTGATGTAGGCGCCCATGAAACTGCAGGCCCCCCATGCGCACATCCCGAACACCGGGTTACCCGTCATGGCGACGATCAGCACGAACGGGAACCAGGCCGCCACGCACCACTTGACCGTCGCCTGCGGCCTGAAGCGCCGCACGATCCTGGGCGCCGTGATCGCGCCCAGGAAGCCGCTGATCCCCGACGTCGCGAGAAGCGAGCCGATGACCGACCCGGAGAGGTGACTGCGCTCCGCCTCGACGACGAGCAGCAGGATGACGATCTGGAAGCCGATGTTGGCGACGGCGCAGACGATGATCGACGAAAAGAGGAAACGGTCGCGGCTGATCCAGCGGAACCCTTCCTTGAAATAGGGGGTCATCCTTCTCATCGGCCTTCTGAGCCCCGATCCCCGCGTCGGTTCGAAGGATTGGAGATGCTTCGTCCGCAGCATGCGGAGGGAAACAAAGGAGACGAAGGAGGTCACCGCGTCCAGCACATAGGGAAAGGCGTGGCCCAACGAGAAGAGCAGCCCTCCGACCGGCCGCCCGAGGACCAGGGCCAGATGGTGCCGCGCCTCGCTCTTGCCCATCGCGTTCTCGGCCTCGCCGTCCGGCACCACGTGCCGCACGGCGGCGAGTTCGGCGATCCGGAAGAAGACCGCGCAGGAGCCGTCCACCACCGCGGCGACGACGAGGAACGGCCAGGGCTCGGGGGCGGTGAAGAGGGCGGCGAACAGCACGACGGAGTTGAGCACCCGGATCAGCTGGCTGCGCTGCATGATCCGGCGCCGGTCGCAGCGGTCGGCGATCAGCCCGGCGGGCAGATGCAGGAACAGGCCGGGCAGCGTGCTCGCGGCCGACACCCAGCCCGCCACGATCGGCGAGTCCGTCAGCGCCAGCGCCAGCAGCGGATTGGCCGCGGCCGCTCCGAGCGTGCCGAGCTGCGAGAACGCCGATCCGCCCATCAGCAGGGTGAAATCGCGGCGCCACACGCGGTCCTGCGCCTCTTTCGGCTCCCCGGTCCGGGAGTCCTCAGCCCCGCCGCCGCCCCGCACGTCCGGTTCGGGTGGGGCGGTGCTCACCTCTGACTCTCCTTGCTCCGACCGTGGTCACCGTCCGAGCGCTCCGCTGCTCCGACGTCTTATCATATTGCCCAGCCAGATTGCGAACTAAAGTCAAAGCTGAGCATACAATTTTGCCAGGACTCGCCAAAGAAACCCGGTTCATCCGCTTTACCGGCGACCGGATTCAGTCGCGCAGGGATCCTAGCAGCAGACATATGCATCTCCGTAGAGGGGAGCTAGGAGTATCGGAAAGCGGACAAGAGCTTAGCGAATGATGCATGGGCCGCATACGTCTAATTCACCGCTAAAACGGGACGAACGTGAGCTTGTACTTAAAGCTCAGCGTTCGTCACAGCGAGGCACGATCGCTCCCAGATAACACCCGCCGCGAAGGGCCCGATGGCGAATGCCTACGCGGTTCCGGTCAGGGCGCGCTTGGCGATGAGGGCCTCGCGGTTGCGGCTGTCGTGGCCGAGGACGTCCTCGAACACCGCGCGGGCGGCACGCGTCCGCCCGGACCGCCAGAGTGCCTGCCCGAGCGCCGTCTGGATCGACAGTTCGTGCGGCAGCCGGCTCGCCGCGGCCTGGAGCTGCCGCACGGCCTCACCGGCGTCGCTCGCCAGGAGGATCCGGCCGACCGCGGCCAGGAGCCAGCCGACCGCGGCGTTGTCCGGAACGGCCTCGCAGATCGTGGCGGCCTCCTTGTACCGCGCTATCGCCGTCGGAGGGTCCCCATGCTCGTAAGCGATGTCGCCGAGGAAGGTGGTCGCAGCGGCGAGGACCTTCATGTCGCCTTCGCCGCAGGCGCGGACGGCCGCCTCCGCGTGCCGCCGCGCGAGTTCCGGATCGCCGTCGAGAAGCGCCAGCCGCGCCTGGTGCAGCCGTATCGAGGGCCCGGGGCGCCTGATGGGGACCGCCCCGCCGTCGAGCTTCCCGATCGGCTCGATAAGCCGGGGATGCTGCAGTTCGAAGCACCGGTCCTTGTCACGGAGGCGCGCTCGGATGAGGTGACTGTCCTGCACCGCGTCGACGACCGCCTTGGGAACGTCCTCGTACAGCCGCGACTCGGAAACTCCCGCGCGCCCCCACGGCCCGACGAACACGCCGCGGAACCAGGACAGGACGTTCGCCGCCCGGAGGCTCTGATCAGCGGCGATCGTGACCAGGCTGTGCGCGCAGTACTCCCCGAGAACCCGGTTGACCTCGCCGCGCAGCCGCTCCGATGAGATCTCGGTGTCCGCGGGCAGGTCCTCCCAGAGGCGGGCGCAGACGAGCCGGAGCAGCGCGGGCTCCACCCGCGAGGTGGTCTGCACACCGCCCGCCATGCGGACCGTCCGCAACTCCCGTACCAGCGCGTCGGCAAGGCCCCCGCTACTCCGTCCGGACGTGCGCAACAGCACGTCCGCCGCTTCGCGCGCCGCCTCGGGCGTCAGCGGCTCCAGGGAGCACGTCGCCGGCGACTCCTGCCCCAGCCGGCCGGCGAGTTCGAGCGCCTCGTCGACCGCGTCGTCGCGGACGACCAGGAGCAGATGCAGGTCCGGCTCCTCCTTCATGACCGCCGTCAGGTCGTCGAGGAGCTCGCGGCGGTCCCGCTCATGCCGGGGCGAGGGCCGCAGCAGCCCTTCCACCCCGTCGACGGCGGCGAGCGCGGGAAGCCGGCTGCCGAACCGGTCCACCCGGCGGTGCTTGCGGAGGAACGTCCCGATCGGCAGTTCGGAGATCTGCACCGGTGACGCCCGCTCGTACCACGACGCGAGCACGGCGAGCCGGAAATGGTTGTACTCAGGCAGCGCCGCCACCGGGAACGCCGGCCGGTACGCGATGTGCGCGACGGGCAGCACGTTCGCACCCTGCTCCCGCAGCTGCGGCACGACGCCCGCGCGCAACAGCGAGGTCTTGCCGACGCCGGCGGCGCCGTGGAGCACGGTGAGCCGGTTCTCCGCCCACTTCTCCCGGACCTCGCGCGCCTCCGGCTCCCTGCCGCGGAAGACGTCCCGGTCCACTTCGTCGAGCGCGTGCCCACCCGCATGCGGACCCGGTGAGCCGGAGGGAGAGTGCGCGATCATCATTCCGTCCCATAGCAGGCACCCGTGGAAAGATGTGCCGGCAAGCTCACCCGAGCGTAGCGCACGGCCGACTGAATGGACCCGGTAATGCACCGATGGCCGTCGCCGTCGCCCCGTCTCGACTATGCCCTGGTCGTTCCCGTCTTCCCGCTCGGACGCCTTGACATCTTGTTGTCGAATCCGGCCCTTGCGTTACCCGGCTTCGACAGTTCCAATCCGATTCGCCGCATCCCCGGAGAGAGATCGGAAGCGGTGGCGACCTCCAGGGCCTCGCGAGCGAAGCCGAATGAGCGGTTCTGCATCCGTACCTCCTCCGTACTGGTGCCGCGGAGGCCCCGCCGGCGCGTTCCCTCCGGGCACCGCAAGATGATCGGTCCCATCGTCTCAAAAACCGGCTTGCGGCACCAGAGCGGCGCCACCTGCGGCGCCCTCCATTCGGTCGGCCGACAAGTGCGATATAACGACGTCCGAAAACAGGTCGCCGATCAACGTGTCACCTGACACAGACTGGTACGAGCAGCTTCAATACACTATCTTCATTGACGGAATTACTTGACCACGACGTGATGCGGCGTGTCCGGTGGGGGCGCGGGCGTGGCGCAGGGGGATCGAGTGACCAACGCACAGCCGGATTCATCGTTCGCCACGGATCGCGTACCCCAGATCTGGGGCAAGGTCCCTCCGCGGAACAAGAACTTCACCGGCCGGACGGATCTGCTCGAGCGACTACGCGGAGGCCTGGCCAACCGGGTCACGGCGGTCGTTCCGCACGCGCTGCACGGTCTCGGCGGTGTCGGCAAGACCCAGATGGCGGTCGAATACGCCTACCGGTACAGATCCGAATACGACCTCGTGTGGTGGATCCCCGCCGACCAGCCCGTCCTGGTGCGCTCCTCGCTCGCCAGCCTCGCGCAGCCCCTCGGCCTCCCCTCGGCCTCCGTGAGCGGTGTCGAGGACGCGGCCAACGCCGTCCTGGACGCGCTGCGCCGCGGCGAGCCCTATACCAACTGGCTGCTGATCTTCGACAACGCCGACGAGCCTGAGGAGTTGACCGAGACGCTCCCGCAAGGCCCCGGCCACGTCCTGATCACCTCGCGGAACCACCGCTGGGCGGGCGTCGTCGACGCGGTCCCGATCGACGTCTTCACCCGCGAGGAGAGCATCGAGTTCCTCACCCGCCGGGTCCCCCGCGGCATCAGCGCGGAGAACGCCGACAGGCTCGCGGAGGAACTGGGCGACCTCCCCCTCGCCTTGGAGCAGGCGGGTGCGCTTCACGCGGAGACCGGGATCGCGGTATCGGACTACCTGCAGCTTCTGGGCGAGCGCACGAGCCAGCTGCTCTCCCAGGGAAAGCCGACCGAATACCCGGTGTCGATGACGGCAGCATGGGCCCTTTCGGTCGCCAGTCTCGAAGAAAAGATGCCCGAGGCCCTGGAACTCTTGCGCTATTGCGCGTTCTTCGGTCCCGAGCCGATCCCGCGAGACGCCCTGAGCAAGGCCGTGCCCGGGCTCAGCCCAGGCCTTTCGACCCTGATCAGCGACCCCATCCGGCTGAGCCGGGCCATCGGTGAACTGGGACGCTTCGCTCTGGCACGCCTCGACCTCCCCGCACGGACCATTCAGGTCCACCGGCTGATCCAGGCGCTCGTCCGCGATGAATTGTCGGAGGCGGAGCAAGGCCGCCTCCGCCACGAGGTCCACCTGCTGCTGGCCGAATACACCAAGTCGGACCCGAACGACGCCGCGAACTGGCCGAAGTACCTGAACGCCCTCGGCCACTTCGAGCCGGCCGGGGTCGCGCAATGCCAGGACCCGGTGGTGCGCAATCTCTCCCTCGACCTCATCACCTACCTCTACACGTCCGGAGACTACGGCTCCGCGCGCAATTTCGTGCAGTCCTTCCTCGAGGAATGGACCGTCTCGTCCGGCGCCGACCACGAGAACGTCCTCAGGCTCCACGTGGAAATGGGCAACCTCCTCCGCGAACTCGGCCAGTACCCGGACGCCACCGAGCGCGGCCTGCAGACGCTGGACGTGGCCGAGAAGACGCTCGGCCCCGACCACGACACGACCCTGCGCGCCCTGCGCGGGCGAGCCACCGACCTGCGGTCGAGCGGTGACTTCCAGCAGGCCTTCGAAAGCGACCAGGAGGCGCTGCGCCGGATCGAGGCCAAGTCGAGCGAAAAGAGCTTTTCCCTCTGGCGCGCCATCAACAGCGTCGCGCTCGACTATGGACTTCAGAGCGACTACGCGAGCGCCCGAACCCTTCTCGAGAACGTCTTCCGGGAAGTGCTCATGGCTGGCGGCCAAGCCACGGACCCGAGTTCCTATGTGAACATGTACACCGGGCTGGCACGGGCGGTCCGGCTCAGCGGGGACTTCTCCGAAGCCTGCGACCTCGGTGAGGACGCCTACGCGTTCAGCGTCGAGAGCCTGGGCCCGGACCATCCCTGGACGCTGCGCACCGGCAAGGACCTGTCCATCGCCTGGCGCCGCGCGGGCGACTACGACCGGGCGCTGGAGATCGCGGAGGACATCCATCAGCGCTACGTGCGGGCTTTCGGCGTCGGGCACCCGGACACCTTGGCGGCCGCCACCTGCCTGGCGAACATCCGCCGCACCATGGGCGAGTTCCAGGACGCCCTGACCCTCGCCGAGGACACCGTCCGCCGCTATCCGCGGATCTATCCCGCCGAGCACCCGTACTACCACGCCTGCTCGGGGAACCTGGCGATCCTGCAGCGGGTCACCGGCGACGTGGCCCAGGCCCGCAAGACGAACGAGAAGGCGCTGACGGGCCTGGAGTTCAAGCTGACGCGCGATCACCACTACTCCCTGACCGTGGCGCTCAACCTGTCCAGCGACCTCGCGGAACTGGGCGAGATGGAGTCGGCGCACAAACTCTGCTCCGGCACCATGCGCCGGCTGCGCGCCCTTCTGGGCGACGAGCACCCGCTGACGCTGTCGGCCGCCGCGAACACCGTGGCCAACCTGCGCGCCCTCGGCCAGGACGAGGAGGCCGACGCGCTGTTCACCGAGACCGAGCAGGGCTACCGCCACACCCTCACGCTCGAGCACCCGGACGCCCAGGTCTTCCTGGAGGGACGCAGGCTCGACGCGGACTTCGACCCGCCGCCGATCTAGGAAGGGAACGGATCACGCCACCGGGAGCGCCGGCCGTGCGGCCGTGCCCTCCAGGTCGCGGCTGAGGATGTCGCGGATGTGGGTGATCAGTTTCAGGAGGTCGTGGCAGTACACCGACGGGTTGCGGAATCCGGTGCCCGACTTGTACCGGTGCGGGTACAGGCCCGCGCCGCACACCTCGTGCGCGTCGCAGGCCAGGCACTGCGCCGACAGCGCCTGGCGGCCGATCTGCCGGGCGGCGACGGACGGCAGCGACAGCACGGTGTCGAACGGGTCGCGGGACACGTGCAGCCGGGTGCCCGCGGCTCCGTCGTAGACGGACTTCAGCGAGTCGACCTGCTCGATCTCGCCGTTGGTCTCCACCACGGCGACGGCCACCGGGGACAGTCCCACCGCCTCGCTGGCGGACATGCGCCCGAACAGCAGCCGGATGATCTCGCTGAACAGCCGGATCCGCACCTGGTCGGCCTCGCGTTCGTACCAGCGGTCGAAGATGGCGATGAGCCAGTCCCCGTACGGCGTCGACTCGTCCGGGTGACGGCCCGGAGGCGGGGTGTCCCAGTTCCCGTGCGGGAGCAGGAAGTCCATCTCCGGGGGCCCGAACTCCAGCAGCGCCTCGTAGGTGGCGATCGGGTCGTTGCGCAGTTCGATCGTGCTGAGCAGGCCGCCGAACAGATGCCGGTACCGGGGTTCGGTCAGCCGCTGCAGGCCCGTCCGGACGTCCTGGTAGCTGCCTCGCCCGTTCGCGCGCCGCCGGTGCCGGTCGTGGCCCTCCTCGTCGCCGTCGACGCTCACGCCCACGCTGACGCCGTGCTCGGCGAACAGGTCGAGGAACATCTCGTCGAGCAGGACGCCGTTGGTCTGGACGCTGAAGCCGGCGCGCACGTCGGGCTCGCAGGCGGCGCGGATCGTCTCGACGGCGTGCCGCAGATGCTCGACGCCCGCGAGGAGGGGTTCGCCGCCGTGCAGGACGACCTCGACCTCGGGCAGCAGGTTCATCCGGGCGTGCTCGGCGATGCGCTCCGCCGCCCACCCGACGACCTGCCGCGACATCCGCCGGGGCTGCCGCCGCCAGCCCTGGTCGGCCATCTCGTACATGTAGCAGTAGTCGCAGGCGAGGTTGCACCTGCTGTGCACCTTGAGGATGAAGTCGCGGATCGGGGTCGGCCGCCAGCCGCGTTCGAGGAGCGCGCGCACGTCCAGTGCACCCGGCCACTCGATCTCGCGGCCGGGTTCGTCCCTGCGGACGCCCACGCTTGCCGACCTCCTAGATGAGACCAAGACGCGGCGCTGCGCTTGTATTTTGTACTGGTATATCGGGCTTACATGATCAATAAACGCGATCAACTCTCGTTCGTCAAGGCCCACCGCTCGTGGTCCCGCCACGCACCGCCGATCTTGATGTACGCGGGCGAGAACCCCTCCCGGCGGAAGCCGAGCCGCTCCACCAGCCGCAGGGACTCGGCGTTCCCCGGCTGGATGTCGGCCTCCACCCGGTGCAGCCCCAGCCGATCGAAGGCGTACCGGACGGCCAGCGCGACGCCCTCGGTCATGTAGCCCCGCCCGGCGTGCGGCAGGAACGCCGCATAGCCCAGCACACCCCGCTGGTACGACCCGCGGACGATCTCGTTGATGTTCACCATGCCCGCGAGGTCCCCGCCGTCGCGCAGGCAGACGACCATCCCCACCGCGGTCGCCTCGTCGAACCGCGCGAGGTACGCCGCGAACTCCTCCGCGGACCGCGGCAGCGAGACCCACGGCCCGTGCAGCGCCGTGCTCGCCTTCACCAGTTCGAGGAACCGGGACTCGTCCTCCGCCCGCACCCGCCGCAACAGGACCCGGGTGCCCACCGTCAGCTCCACGCCCACCCGCGAAATCTACGCCACCCCGGGCACTTCGCCCTCGTCCTCCCCCGGAACCCGGGGCGGGGCGGCCGGGACCGGCGCAAGCCCGGCCGGAATCGGCGCAAGCCCGGCCGGGACCGGCGCAAGCCCGCCGGGAGCGGCGCAAGCCCGGCCGGGAGGCAGGCGAGCCGGGCCCGGCCGACGCTCTGCGGGTCCGAGAAGGTCAGTGCGCCAACGCGCGGGTGTGGAGGGCGGTGACGGCCTGGCGGGCGGAGAGGATGGCGCCGTGCTGCCAGGCGTCCATGTAGGAGAGCCAGTCGCCCGCGTAGAGGACGCGGCCGGTGGGCGCGGTCAGCGGCTTGAGGACGGGGGCGTCGGGGGTCCAGCCGGGGAGGTTGTGCCAGGCGCCTTCGATGTGCGGGATGTAGCGCCACGACTGGGAGAAGGACGAGGCGAGTTCTGTCCGGTACTTGGCGCCGTAGATGCGTTCGCCGAGGGTGACGGCGCGTTCCTGGCGCTGTCGCGGGGTCATCTTGCCGTACTTGTCGGCGGTCTCGTCGTAGTTGTAGTAGCCGACGATGACGCCCCGCCTCTCGTGGAAGCCGTGGGAGGGGTGCCAGACATGCGTGAGGTCGAGGTCGGTCTCGGTGATGCCGCCGTAGATGCGGTGGTCGGTCTCCCACCACCGGCTGCGGTACTCCAGTCCGATCTTGCTGGCGGAGGCGGGGGTGATGGCCCGCAGGGCCGCCTGGACGTCGTCGCCGAGGTTGTGCGGGAGCCCGGCCAGCAGGTGCGGGGGCATCGCGGCGATGCAGTAGTCGGCGTCCAGGGTCTTCTGGCGGCCCGCGGCGTCGGTGTAGTGGACGGTCACGCCGTCCGGCCGCTGCACGAGACGGGAGGCGGCGCAACCCAGCTTGACCTTGCCGGGGCCGATGGCGCGCGTCAGCGCCCTGGGGATCTGGTCCATGCCGCCGACCGGCTGGAACATCAGCATCGCCTGGTCGTACTCGAACTCGAAGGAGAAGTAGCGTCCGACGGCCGACGCGAACACGTCGGAGACATCGGGAACCGAGCCCAGCGGCGTGCCGGGCTGACCCGCCGCGCCGGGGTAGACGCCGAAGCCGCGGTTGGTGCCGCCCTTGTAGGCGTAGCCGTCGGACTTGCCGCCGATCTGGCCCCAGTCCTCCAGGAACGACAGCAGCGCGGCGCGGTCGTCGCCGGTGAGCTCGGCGTCCAAGGCGCCGCTGCCGGCGGCCTTGGCGAGCAGCTCGCTCACGTAACCGTAGACGTCCGCCTTGGCCGTCCTGTAGCGCATGGGGTGCCCGGGCTTCATGCCGGAGGACTCGTTGTAGATGTAGGCGTCGGCGTTGACGTTGGTGAACACCTCGATCGGGACGCCGAGTTCCCTGCAGTAGTCGAGCGTGACCATCCACTGGGCGAGCCTCGCGGGACCCGCGTTGAGGTACTGCCCTTCGCCGAAGCGGGCGACCTGCTTGTTGCCGAACAGGTCGGTCTGCTCGGTGCCGCCGCGCACCGTGAAGTTGCGGCCGCCTGTCCGGTCGCGTGGTTCCAGGATCGTGCAGCGGTATCCGGCCTTGCCGAGTTCGTAGGCGGAGACGAGGCCGGCGATGCCGCCGCCGAGGATGACGACGCTGGCGGCGCTGCGCCCGGTGAGGTGGAAGTCGGCGGGGCTGAGGGGCCGGAAGGGCGGTGTGGCCGCGGTGGCCTCGGCCGGTGCGAGGCCGAGCACCCCCATGGCCGCGAACATCGTGCCGGCACCGCCCGTCAGCCCCACCGCGCGCAGGAAGCCCCTGCGCGTCTGCCCGTGCCGCGTCCGCTGGATCTGTGCCAAGGCGCATCTCCCCACATGAAGATCGTTCCGTCGATGCGCCGACGATCTTCATTTTGGAACGTTTCGGGCGGAGTGCTCCCCTGTGAACTTCATGTGTCCTGGCCCCGCGAACACGAACGGCCCGACCGCGGCGGAACGGAAATCGCGGAGATCCGCCCTCCCGCGGGTTTCCAAGCCCTCTTTCATCCCGACCGGCGATCGCCGCCCGCAGAGGAGATGCCGCGGCCAGAATGTCGTCACTTCTATGGCAAACGTCAGGTTTGCCACAGACAGATCGCCGCCGTTGGCTTCATATCAGTACGTGGAGCTGATTTCTGAGACGGAGTTCCCCGCGTCGTACCGCGCCGCCGATCGCCATGCGCAGGTGGGGCAGCAGAGACTTCTGACGGCGACCGGGGTCAGGCTGGTCGCGCTCGTCTCGGCGGCGGTCTTCGGCGCCCTGAGCCTCAAGAGCGGCCGGGTGGACCTTGCCGCCTTCGGCGCCGCCACTGCGCTGATCGTGGCGCTGGTGACCGATGTCTATCTGCTGACCGTCCGGCCGGACCGGCACTGGTACGCGGCCCGCGCCATGGCGGAGTCCGTCAAGTCGCTGGCCTGGCGCTACCTGGTGGGCGGGCGTCCCTTCGCACGAGGGAGCGAAGACGGGCATCACGCCGACGAACTGCTCTTGCGCCGGTTCGGCAGCATCACCGATGCCCTCCGAGGCGTCGTCGTGGCGCCGCCACCCGAAGGCGGCCTGCAGATCACCGGCGCGATGCGGCAGTTGAGGGCGATGTCGCTGGACGAGAGGCGGCACGCCTACACGATGGGCCGGATCAACGACCAGCGGTCCTGGTACGCCTCCCGAGCGCTGCTGAACGAGCGCAGAGCCGCCCGGTGGTCGGTCGTGCTGGCCGTCGCGGAGGCCATCGGGCTCGTCTGCGCGGTGCTGAAGGTGGCGCAGGTGACCAACATCGACCTGGCAGGAGTGGCCGGTGGGCTGGCCGCCGCCGGTGTGGCCTGGCTGCAGACCCGGCAGCATCACCAGCTGGCCAGCGCCTATGCGGTCGCCGCCCAGGAACTGGCCGACATCGCCTCGCGCGTGGACTGGCCCGAGACCGAAGTGGAGTGGGCGCACTTCGTCGACGAGGCGGAGGAGGCGATCTCCCGTGAGCACACTCTCTGGTGGGCATCGCACAGTTGAGGCCGACCGGGCGGGACGAGACGGCGGAAGGGCGGTGACGGCATGCGCGTCGCCGTGACCGGCCATCGGGACCTGACCGCACGGTCCGCCCTAGCGGTGGAGGCGTGGATCCGGGATCTGCTCGGTTCGCACGCTCCAGGGCTGGTGGGAGTCTCCTGCCTCGCGGAGGGCGCCGACCAGATCTTCGCGCGCGTCGTCCTCGACCTCGGCGGCACGCTGGAGGCCGTGGTCTGCGCCGCGGACCGCCGCCGTGCCCTCCCGGCGACGGCGAGGGACCTTTACGACCGGCTGCTCGGCGCGGCCGCCCGGATACGCCGGCTCCCCTTCGCCGAATCCACGTCTCACGCCCATGAGGCGGCGAACCTCGTCATGCTGGAGGCGGTGGACGAACTCATCGCGGTCTGGGACGGCCGGCCTGCGCGGGGACGGGGCGGTACGGCGGAGGTGGTCGGCGAGGCCCGGCGGCGAGGCATCCCGGTCAGGCTGGTCTGGCCACCAGGCTCGGCGCGTTCTTCCGCGTACGGCCGCGCGGCAATCGACCGGTTCGTGACCAATTCGTACGCTGCCGGGAAATGAGATATCGGGGTACGCTGGTAACGCTGAACGGGCACGGCATGGCGTGTCGCGCACCCCCGCGCCGAACCGAAAGGCAGGGAGAGCCTTGGATCGCACCAGAGTTTTTCTCGCCTGGTCCCAGCAGGTCTCCGAGGAGAGCGCGCTGAACAAGGCGCTCGATATGGTGCGAAAGCAGCTCGGCGAGCGCGAATACGTTGTCTACGACTGGAGTCAGCAGCAACATATCCGCAATATCGGCGCGGAAATAGAGAACCAGCTGCACCAGTGCGATCTGGTGATCCTGGAGGGCTCGTCGGGTCGCCCCAACCTGGCGTTCGAGGTCGGTTTCGCGCGGCGTGCCGACATCCCGGTCATCATCCTGAAGCAGGAGGGCACCGACGCGCTTCCCGAGGATTTCGGGGCGCCCAAGTACCTGCAGTATCCGAAGGACGCGAGCTGGGAAGCGAACTTCAAGCGGTTCGAAGCGGATCTGCGCAGGCTGCTGGACACGCTGGAGAGCGGAGTGCTCAGCCCGGGACATCGGGACCTGCGCCGGGCGCGGGCCGAGTTCCACCACTGCGTGCAGCAGATACTGGACACCTATCCCGGCGATCACGCCCACCTGCATCTGATGGACGGGCTGCTCAAGGCGATGGCGGGCGGGATCCGCGAGGGCGGGCAGTCGATCATCACCGCGCATCCCGACTACTACGTGCGGATGTTCAACGCCCTGCAGAAGCGGGCCGGCGTCCGCGTCAAGGCGATCGCCGACCTCACCGACGACATCGAGCCGTTCTGGAGGTCCAGCAAGCCGGACCTGACCACCCCGGTGGGCGAGCGCGTCTTCCTCGTCGACTGGCGGCTGTTCTTCGAGCGCGAGGCGGAGCTGTCCCGCTACATCGACACCTGGCGCAAGGAGCTCCTGCGGCACAAGGACTACAAGATCTTCGTCGCCACCAAGGACGACATCGACCCGCGTGCCCGGCATCCGTTCAGCACCGAGACGGTCGGCCTGAACCTGCTGCTCATCGAGGACGACGCCACCTTCGGCGGCTACCGCCGGAGCCGGGACTCGGGCGAGCAGGAGGTGTTCATCGTGGAGCACGACGAACACCGCTGTGAGAACGCGCGGGTCTTCTACAACGCGGTGGTGGAGGGCGCGGTCCGGTTCGAGTCGGCCGACGACTTCGTCACCCTGAAGCGCAAATGGCTCGGCAAGCACCGGATCGGCCAATGGGACCTGGCCTGGAACCAGCAGACCGAGCGGCGGCCGCCGGCCTATTTCGACCGCTACGACCAGCACGTTCGCTGCTGGATACCGCTCTACAACGAGCTGATCTCCGAATGCGCGGCGGCGGTGGCCCGCGAGATCCTGCATATCCGGCAGGGCACCGGAAAGCCCGTGGACCTGCTGGAGATCGGCCACGGAACCGGCAGCCTGACCGCGTTGATCCTGCCCTGGATCAAGCATCTCAGCGAGCCCTCCGAAGCCCTCGGCGACCTTCCGCCGGTCGGCCACTACTACGCGGTGGACCGTGCCGAGCAGATGCACAACATCGCCCGGGAGTACTTGGGCGACGACGTGAACGCGCGGGTCCACCTGCTCAAGCAGATCGCCTGGCAGGGTGTGCGCGATGATCTGCAACACGATGTCATCTTCGGCTCCCTGGTGACGCATTTCATGCTCGATCGCGATGCCGGACGGGTGAGCGCGGACACCTTCTTCAAGGAATGCCTGCGCAGGCTGCGGCCCGGCGGGAGCCTGGTCTTCTCCGACTCCTTCGGCATCGACGAGAGTTCGGGGATGACGCCGGAGGACGCCGCCAGGCAATGGCGGGACGCCATGATCGCGCACGGCCTGACGGACGACTACGCCAACGGGTTCATCAGCGGGAATCCCGACATGATCGGCGCCTTCTCGTGCGAGGAGCTCAGGGAGGTCGCCGCCGAGAACGGCCTGGTCCCGGTGGGCGAGCGGTCGATCGGCGCCATGCCGTTCTTCAAGGTCATGGCCTTCCGATGGCCCGCTCAGGGCGCCGGAGCGGCCGCCGTCCCGGCGACGTAGCCGAGGGCCAGTGCCCGGGCCGTGGCGGCCACGGCCTCGTCGGGCGGCAGGAAGTCGGGCTGGTGCAGCGGGACCGGCTCGAATCCCGGCGCGCCGCGGAGGCCCACGAAGATCATGAGTGCCGGGCAGACGGCCCGGTAGTGCGCGAAATCGTCGCCACCGCAGGAGCGCCACGGAGGAGCGAGCCGGAAACCGGTGCCGGCGGCCAGGGATCGAGCGGCCCGCGCCAGGCCTTCGTCGTTGACGAGCGCGGGTTCGGTCTTGGGGAACGTCATCGCGGCCGTGCAGCCGTGCGCGCCGGCGATATGGGACGTCATCCGCGTCACCGCGTCCCGCAGCCTGTCCTGGTCGCGCTCGTCGAGCGCACGGAAGGTGAGCCTGGCCTCGGCATGGTCGGGGATGATGTTCTCCGCCGAGCCCGCCCGGATGCTGCCGACCGTCAGCGTCGCCGCCCTGGTCGGGTCCACCCGGCGTCCGACCAGCCCGTTCAGCCCGACCACCAGGTGCGCGAGCGCCAGCACGGGATCGGCGGCCTGGTGCGGGTAGGCGGCATGGCCGCCCGCGCCCTCGATCACGATGTGCACGGCGTCGGCGGCGGCGTTGACGGCGCCCGGCTCGATCCCGACGCCTCCCCAGGGCAGCTCCGGATGGACGTGCGCCGCGATCGCGGCTCGGACGCCGGCCGTCAGGTCCGGCTCCTGGACGAGCGCGAGCGCCCCGGAGGGATGGCGCTCCTCGCTGGGCTGGAAGACCGCGGTGAGCCTGGCCGGCAGAGCGTCGCGCATCCGGTGGGCGGCGCGCACCAGAGCGACCAGCGCCGCGATATGGACGTCGTGGCCGCAGGCGTGCATGGTTTCGCCGGTGGCGGCGTACGGGACCCCGGTGCGTTCCCTGATCTCCAGGCCGTCGAGTTCGGCCCGCACCCAGACCGCGTCGAGAGCCGGGTCGCCGACCGACACCAGCCGTCCCGTTCCGGCGAAGCCCCGTCCCGGGACGGGAAGAGCAGCGTCGACGAGCGCGGCCGTGGCGTGCTCTCGCAATCCGAGTTCCGGGACGCCGTGGAGCCTATGCCGCAGTTCGACGGCACCGGGAAGTTCCCCGTCCAGAAGTCTCAGCAGTTCCCGAAGCGTGTCGGCACCGGGCAGAGGCAGACCAGAAGAACCGTCGGCGGCCATGTCACGTTGCCCCATCGCTTGGCTCTGGATGCCCAGGATCTCAGGCACGCCGAGGCCTGCCAAGTGCCCCGTCGGCTCGTCTCAGGTCCCTTCGGCTCCCGGCGACCTGACATGCGCGGCCTCGGACGAACGCGAACGGCCCGACCGGAACAGAGCGTTCCGATCGGGCCGTCAGCATGGTGGAGGTGGCGGGAATCGAACCCGCGTCCTTCGGTGAAGAGCTAGGGCTTCTCCGGGTGCAGCCTGCTTGACGCTTTCTCAGTCCCGGCGCTCACGCAGGCGTGTCGCCGACGGACTCAGTCGCTGTTGGTTTTCCCTACCGGCCCCGCGACCGGACTGGTAGGTGGAGTCTCCTTACGATGCCAGACCCCGGTTCGGAGACGCTACCGGGCTGACAGAGTTCGCTCCTCGCTCAGGCGGCGAGGGCGAACTCGGACTGCTTCTTGTTGGCAGTTATTGGTTTGCTGTCACAGGATTAACGAGGTCACGACAGCAACCCTCGACCCGCTTCCCCTGGCTCGAACGACCGAAGTCGAAGCCGGTCACCCCCATGTTGAGTTGTCAAAGCGGCCGCCGCAGGACGTCCGCACGATGACGTTACAAGGATAACGCCCGCCGGAGCAACGTCATTCCCCGCAGGGGCCCGGACATGCAGGAACCCCGGTGGCGTGACCGAGTCGCGCCACCGGGGTCGACCGGCAGGGTCAGGCCGGTCCGGACGGCAGAGCCTCCCCCGAGACGAGGCTCTGGTCTCATCACTGCGACTGAGTCCGCAACCCCCCAAGCGGTTTCTCAGTCACCCGGGAAGACGCAGCCGGACCCCGGGACGGTTGCGTCCCGCCGGGCAAAGAGATCACAAAGTCCCGGCGGGGCCGCTCAGCCTGCGCTACCGGTCCTGGCCTTGGCGGGGATGCCGCGCAGGAACGTGGCCGCCACCTGGGACGCCGAGACGGGCCCCTCGATGGCGATGGCGAACGCGAGCTCGCCGGCGGAGCCGACGAACCAGGAGACCGTCTTCTGCTTGCCGCCCTCGGCGTACTGGGCGGTCGCCGCGGTGCCGGCGACGTCGCCGGTGACGTGGGCGGCCTGCGCGACGCCCTTGGAGGCGGTGCGGCCCAGCACGGTCGTCAGGTTGGCGACGGGGTCCGACGGCAGGTTCTGCGCCGGGACGTCGGCGGCCTTGGGCGGGTCCGTGAGCAGGTAGGGCGACCGCCAGGTGCCGGCCCGGGCGGCGCCCGCCACCAGGGCCATGCCGAGCGGGCTGACCTCGACGCCCTCGCCGACCATCGCGGCGGCCTTGGCGCCCTCGCTGGTCAGCGGCGGCAGGGACCCCGTGAACGCCGGGACGGAGACGCCCCACCCGCGGCCGATGCCGAACTGGGCCGCCTCGGCCTGCAGGGCACGCGCGTCGATCTTGCTGCTCAGCTGGGCGAGGGTGGTCCGGCAGCCGAGGGCGAAGGTGTTGGCGAAGGACGTGTCGGCGTGGGCCTTGTTGGTGAACGTCTTGCCGCCGACGGTCACGCTGGCGGGGCACGAGGTCTTGGTGTTCTGCTTCATGCCGCCCTGCGCGAACAGCGCCTCGGCGGACACGATCCCGAACGCCGTGCCGGGCTGGTAGTGGGCCTCGAAGGCGCGGTTCTCGCCGCCCGTGGCGTGGTTGGAGACCGCGACGACCTGGCCCGTGTTCGGGCGCAGCGCCACCAGGGACGCGGGATAGCGCAGCCCCTTGAGCGCGTTGTCGGCCTTCTTCTGCACGGTCGGGTCGAGGGTGGTGGAGACCGGCTGCGGGGCCGCCCCGGGCCAGGTCTTCAGCACCTGGGTGGCCTTGCCGGTGGAGTCCTGCGCGACGACGCTGACGCTGGGGGTCCCGGCGAGGCGGCGCTGCTGGAGGAGCTGGACGCCGCTGACGCCGATGGTGTCGCCCGGCTGGTAGGGGGCGCCGACCTGCTGGAGGAGGTCCGCGGTGGCGGGCCCGAGCTCGCCGACCAGCTCCGGCGCGTAGTTCGGGGCGCTCGGCGCCTTGATGGCGTTGATCTTCAGCCCGGGGACCTGCTTCAGCCGCTGGGCCAGCGCGCTCTGCTCCGGGTACCGCAGGGTCAGCAGCGACAGGAACTTCTGCGGCGGGGCCGAGCGGACCCGGCCGAGCAGCCGCTCGGAGTCCAGCCGCCGGCCGCCGCCGAACTTGGCCACCTTGGCGAGCTGGTCGATGGTGGCCTGCGCGTCGGCGAGGTGCCCGGGGACCACCCCGATGTCGTAGGAGTACACCTCGTGCAGCATGCTGCGGCCCGTGCCGTCCTCGATCGGGGCGCGCTTCGGCACGTCGGAGACCACGGCGAGGCGCTGCCCGGGGCCGAGCTGCGGGTTGATGATCGACGGGTTCCAGACGACCTTCCACTTGCCGCCGATCCGGCGCAGGTGCATGTGTCCGAGGTACTCCCAGGGCTGCCCGTTCTCGCCGAGGTCGATCTTCACCGAGAACCGCGCGTCGGCGTCGTCGCCGTTCTTGGCGATCGCCTTGACCTTGGCGTCGTCGACGCGGCCCTGGTCGTCGGAGACGCCGAGGGACAGCCGCAGCGAGGCCGCGTCCAGCTGGGCGCGGACGGCGCCGAGCGCGGACGCGACCGCCTTGCGGTCGGTGCCGACGGTCTTCTTCGCGGCGGCCGGGTAGTTGCCGACCTGCCAGGCGATCAGGAAGTCGCGGACGGCGGGCATCGCGGACGGCTCCGCCCAGCAGCCCGTCGTCATCGTCGCGACGAGGGCCCCGCAGGCCGCCAGCGAGACGGCGCGGCGGCGCACGGTCCGGCTCCCGCGCGGGAGCCGCCTCGACACGCGGGCGGCTCGGCCTCGGTTGGTCATCGACACCCTTACCGTCTCCTGAACCGGGCGGCCGCCGCCTTCTGCATCTCCCGGTCGGCTTCCCGCTTGGCGATGGCCTGGCGTTTGTCGTAGGCCTTCTTACCACGGGCCAGGCCGATCTCGACCTTGGCCTTACCGTCCTTGAAGTACAGCGCCAGCGGGATCAGCGTCCAGCCCGGCTCGGACGACTTGGCGATGATCTTGCCGATCTCGCGCCGGTGCAGCAGCAGCTTGCGGCGGCGGCGCGGGGCGTGGTTGGTCCAGGTGCCCTGCGTGTACTCGGGGATGTGCACGTTCTCCAGCCACACCTCGCCGTCCATCACGTGGGCGTAGCCGTCGGCGAGCGAGGCGCGGCCGGCGCGCAGCGCCTTGACCTCGGTGCCCATCAGCACCATGCCCGCCTCCCACGTGTCGTCGATGTGGTAGTCGTAGCGGGCACGCTTGTTCTGGGCGATGAGCTTGCGCCCTGTGTCGCGTGGCACTGTGATCAGTCCTTGTCCGGCGTCGTCGCGAGCAGGCCGCGCAGCACGCTCCGGCCGCGCTGCTCGGCCACTGAGGGAGGGCGGTCGGCGGAGACCGCCACGTCGGGTTCGATCCCGACCCCGTCGAGGTTACGGCCGCCCGGGGTGCGGTAGCGACCCACGGTCAGCTCGATCGCCGATCCGTCGGCCAGCCGGACCGACTCCTGCACCGAGCCCTTCCCGTACGTACGCGATCCTATGATCACCGCGCGGTCCCGGTCGCGCAGGGATCCGGCGACCACCTCGGCGGCGCTGGCGGTCCCGGCGTCGACCAGCACGACCAGCGGGGTCCGCGGGTCGCCCGGCGCGGTGACCGTGCGCCGCTGGACGGGCCCGCCGCGCGGCTCGTAGGTCACGACGAGGCCGCCGGGCAGGAACGCCGACGCCGTCTCGACCGCCTCGTCCAGCAGGCCGCCGGGGTCGCCGCGCAGATCGAGCATGATCCCGCCGGACGGGGCGCCCCGCGGCGACCGCCCGGTCACCGCGTCGCGGACCTGCCGTCCGGTGCCGCGGGTGAAGGCGCCGACCCGGATCAGCCGGACGTGCCCTGGCAGGTCGGTCACGGTGACGTCGCCTCCGGAGACGGGCGTGCGGACGAGATGGAACTCCTCTGTCCGACGCCCGCGCAGCACGGTGAGTTCGACGGCGGCGCCGGGACGTCCGCGCAGCGCCGTGCCGACGCGCGTCACGTCCCAGCCGGCGACCGGGGTGCCGCCGACCGCGGTCACCACGTCGCCGGCGAGGACGCCGGCGCGGGCGGCGGCGGTGCCGGGCTGGACGCTCGCGACCCGCACCCGCGGGTCGCCGTCGGCGCTGCCGAGCCAGATCCCCACGCCGCTGTAGCGGCCGTTCAGGCGGCCCTCCATGTCGTCGTACCGGGCGGCCGGGTAGTAGCGGGCCCACCTGTCGCCGAGGCCGCGGAGCATGCCCTCGATGGCGGCGCGGTCGAGCTCGCCGCGGCCGACCGGGTGCGCGGCCCGGCTGCCGATCTTCGCGGCGGCCTCGTCCAGCACCGACCCGCCCGCGGCCGCGCGGCGGTCCGGACGGCCCTCGCCGCTCAGCACGCCGAGACCGTAGGCGCACAGGATCGCGGTGGCGACGGCGGCGCCGCGCAGCAGGCGGCCGGGGGCGGACATGACGGCAAGTGTAAAACCGCGGCCGCGCCGCCCTCCGCCGCTCCGCCGGACGCGTGCGGCCGGATCTCGCGTACGGCTAGATCTTCAGGTATCTGCGCAGGGTCAGGAACGACGACGCGGCGCACAGCAGCACGCCGAAGCAGATCGACACGATGATCACCATGATCACCTGGAACCAGCCGAGCTGGCTGACCAGCTGCACCGTCCCGGCCAGCCGGTCGATCAGCAGCTTCTTGCTGATCACCAGCAGCACCGAGGCGAACACCCCGCCGATCAGGCCCGCGATCGCGCCCTCCAGGATGAAGGGCAGCTGGATATAGGTGTTGGACGCGCCGACCAGCCGCATGATGCCGGTCTCCCGGCGCCGGTTGAACGCCGACAGCCGGACCGTGTTCCCGACCAGCAGCACCGACGCGATCACCTGGATCAGCGCGATGCCGAGCGCCGCCGCCTGGAGCCCGTTCAGGATCTTGAAGAACTTCTTCAGGATCTGCTGCTCGTTGATCACCGTGTCGACGCCGGGATGCCCCAGCATCGCCTGCGCGACCGGTTTGTACTCCTCCGGGTTCTTCAGCTTCACCCGGAACGAGTCGGGGATGTCGCCCTCACGGGTGCTCTGCACGAACCCCGGCGACCCGGCGAAGCGGTCCTTGAACCGCGCGAACGCCTCCTGCTTGTTCTCGTACTGGACGTTGGAGACCTGCGGCATCTTCTTCAGCTGCGCCTGGATCTCGGACCGCTGCTGGTCGGTGACGTCCTGCTTCTGGCAGTTGGCGTTGGAACTGGTCTTCGCGCACAGGAAGATCGAGACCTCGATCTTGTCGTACCAGTAGTCCTTGGACGCGGCCACCTGCTGGCGCAGCAGCAGTCCGGTGCCGAAGAGCGCCATGGCGATGGCGACGGTGATGACCAGGGAGATCGTCATCGTCAGGTTCCGGCGGAGACCGATCCAGATCTCCTGCATAACGAACTGTACGCGCATGCCTCGCTGTCCTTGATCGCCTGTGTCCGCCGCCGGCACGGGTCCGCCGCTGGCGGGCCCGGAACGGGCGTCCCCTCTGCCTGAGTCGTACGCCCGGTGGGAACCGTCGGTTCAGATGGAGCCGCCGCTGGAGGGGGTCCGCGGCGGTGGCCCGTCGGGCCGTGGTCGATGGGGCTCGTGCCGGCCGGTGCGCCGGGCCCGGGTCAGTACGCCTGGCCGTACACGCCGCGGGACTGGTCGCGGACGACCCGCCCGTCCTCGAGCTCGACGACGCGCTTGCGGAACGCGTCGACGATGGCGGCGTCGTGGGTGGCCATGACGACGGTGGTGCCGGTCCGGTTGATCCGGTCCAGCACCTTCATGATGCCGATCGAGGTGGCGGGGTCGATGTTCCCCGTCGGCTCGTCCGCCAGCAGGATCATCGGCCGGTTGACGAACGCCCGCGCGATCGCGACGCGCTGCTGCTCGCCGCCGGACAGCTCGTCCGGCATCCGGTGGGCCTTGCCCTCCAGGCCGACGAGGTCGATGACCTCGGGGACGACCTTGCCGATGAACCGCCGCGGCTTGCCGATCACCTCGAGGGCGAACGCGACGTTCTCGAAGACGTTCTTGTTGGGGAGCAGCCGGAAGTCCTGGAAGACGCAGCCGATCCTGCGGCGCAGGTGCGGCACCTTCCAGTTGCTCAGACGGCTCAGGTCCTTGCCCGCCACGTGCACGTGACCCTGGGACGGGCGCTCCTCCTTGAGGATGAGGCGCAGGAAGGTCGACTTCCCGGACCCCGACGGGCCCACCAGGAACAGGAACTCGCCCTTCTCGATGCCGACGTTCACATGCTGGAGGGCGGGGCGGTTCTGGCTCGGGTAGACCTTGGTGACGTTGTCGAAATTGATCACGGCTGCATCACGGCGGTTCAGTCTAGGGGTTGGGGAGCGGCCCGGCCGCCTGCCGCGGACTGGCCGTCCGCGTGCCGCGACCTGCGCCGCCCGGCTCCGCGACCAGGGGGGCCGTGGAACCTTCGAGCAGTGTAGAGGGGACAGTCAACTACCTCGTCCCGCTCCGTGGGGTGGGAACGCCCGGGGCCCGCCGCTTTCAACGGCGTGTCGCGCGCGGACGGGACGACGGCGCGGGCGGCGCCCCGCGGGGCCCCGACCTGTCCGTGCTGTGTCATGTACCGTCTCCCGACGTCCGGCCGTTTCATGCCGTCAAGCTCCCGGACTTGCCGGAACGACCATACAGTCCGGCTACGCTGGATGATGGCGAAAGATACCTAATCGGTCGACGATCGACCTTATCCCCGCACGGAGCCACGTACCGTTCACGGAGAATGGGGCCCACGACATGAGCTGCGAACATCTGATCTGCGCTCGGTGCTCGAATCCGGTGGTCGAGGGACGCTGCCCCACCTGCCGCGCCGCGCGCGCGGAGCTGCACCACCACGGACCTTCCGTCCCTCCGGCCGTGGTCTTGGCCGTCCTGGTCGGCCTGCTGTTCGCCGCCCTCGTCCTCCAGCGCGTCTACGGCTGACGCCACGTCCCGTTAGGGCGCGCCTCAGAACTCCTTGACGCGCTTAGAACTCCTTGACGCTCAGGGCTTTTTGATGGGCGGGGTGGCGGCCTTGGAGATCGCCCCGTCGTCGGCCACCAGCTCGGCCTTGGGCTGCGGCTTGCCGTTCTTGGCGCGGGGCGGGTCGTAGGCGGCGAACTGGAACGTCGCCGTGGTGTCGATCTCGTCGCCCTCGACGGTGCCGTCCAGCAGGTGCTCCGCCTCCTTGGGGATCTCCGGCTTCGCCCCGGCCGTCCCCGGCCCGACGAGCGCGTTGTTGCGGAACAGCGAGTACAGGATCAGCCCCCCGCCGCTCTTCGTCCGCAGCCCGAAGTAGGGATAAGGCGTGGCCGTGTAGACGACGGTGAGGGTGAGGTCCTGATCCTTGGCCTTCTTCTTGGCGCGCTTGGTCTGCTGGTAGTAGCCGGACGTCAGCGGACCGGTCTTCATGACCTTGGCGGCGACGCTCGCGGCGCCCTCGGCGGCCATCGTCGCCTGGATCCCGCCGACGTCGCGGGGACGGATCAGGACCTTGGAGTCGTCCGAGCTCAGCGCCTCGGCGTAGCCGTCCGGATCGAGCTGGATCTTCGGCAGCTCGGCCTTGGGCGCGAGCAGCGTCGCCAGCGTGAGGTGCCAGTCGTCGGACGGGCCGCGCAGGATGAACCCCATCAGCGCGGTCTCCTTGCTCTTCTTCTCCCCCGGGACGGACCGGTCCACGGACGCGACAAACCACTGCGGGTACGCGTCGGCCTTCAGCTTCGGCACGTACAGCGTCGGCTTGCCATAGGAGAAGCGGCGCACCGGGTCGCCGTCGAAGGCCGCCTTGCGGAACTCGGCGGCGGTGAGCAGGGACTGCCCGTCGGACGTCCAGGTCAGCGCCAGCCGCTCGTCGGCGGCGGCACGGGCCACGTCCTCGTCGGTGATGTAGGTCTGGAACGCCTTGCTCGCGACATCCGGGGTCAGCGGGACCGGCTGCGGCGGGGTGGTCGACGGCATGACCGGGGTGGGGCGCGCGCGCGGCTTGTCGCCGCCGCCGCAGCCCGCGGCCATGAGCGGCGTCACCAGCAGCACGGCGGCCGCCACCGCCCGCGCGATCCTACGCAACTACCGCCCCCCGGCACCGACGCGTCGCCGGGCCGTCCCCGGCCCGGCCTTCCGGCCCGTGATTCTGCCATCCGCAGCGTATCCGCGGGCGTCCGGGCACTGCCCGCACGGCGATAAGCTCGAAGCGTGGCAGGCATCGAACCGGAAGAGCAGCTCAAGGAGCTCGGCTCGACCCTCGCGGGCATCGAGCAGGTGCTGGACCTCGACGGCATGCGGCGTGACATCGCCGAGCTGCGCGAGCAGTCGGCCGACCCCGATCTGTGGAACGACCAGGAGCGCGCCCAGTCGGTGACGCGCCGGCTGTCGTACCTGGAGAGCGAGCTGGGCCGGGTCGAGGGGCTGCGGCAGCGGCTCGACGACGCCGCCACCCTGTACGAGATGGCGCAGGAGATGGACGACGCCGACACGCGCGCGGAGGCCGACGAGGAGCTGGCCGCGCTGCACAAGGCGATCCAGCAGCTCGAGGTCCGCACGCTGATGTCGGGCGAGTACGACGCCCGGGAGGCGCTCGTCACCATCAACGCGCAGGCCGGCGGCGTGGACGCGGCCGACTGGGCGCAGCAGCTGCAGCGGATGTACCTGCGCTGGGCCGAGCGGCACGGCTACCCCACGGAGATCTACGAGACGTCCTTCGCCGAAGAGGCGGGGATCAAGTCGACGACGTTCACCGTGAAGGCCCCCTACGCGTACGGGACGCTGCGCGGGGAGCACGGCACGCACCGGCTGGTGCGGATCTCCCCGTTCGACAACGCGGCCCGGCGGCAGACCTCCTTCGCGGGCCTGGACGTCGTCCCGGTGGTGGAGCAGAGCGACCACGTCGACATCGACGAGAGCGACCTGCGGGTGGACGTGTACCGGTCGTCCGGGCCGGGCGGCCAGGGCGTCAACACCACCGACTCGGCGGTGCGGATCACCCACATCCCGACCGGGATCGTGGTGTCCTGCCAGAACGAGCGCAGCCAGCTGCAGAACAAGGCCACGGCGATGAACGTGCTGCAGGCCAAGCTGCTGGAGCGCAAGCGGCAGGAGGAGGCGGAGAAGATGTCCGCGCTGCGCGGTGAGGGCACCAGCAGCTGGGGCACGCAGATCCGCAACTACGTGCTGCACCCGTACCAGATCGTCAAGGACCTGCGGACCGGCGTCGAGGTCGGCAACCCGACCGCGGTGCTGGACGGCGACATCGACGAGTTCATCGAGGCCGAGATCCGCTGGATGCGCCAGCAGGAGACCTCCGCCTGATCCTCGCGGAACCGGAACCGGAACCGGCCTGAGGCGGCCTTTCCGGGCCTGCTGCGGCCGGCGTTCGCGCGCGCCCATCTCCCCGCCTCCGGGTGTCTCCGGAGTGAGGTCCGCGTACGACTTTCCGGATTCGGTGAGTGACCGTGCAGTTACTCTGCGATTATCTTCCGTGGACCGGATCACCGACTCCACCACGGGGGGCTGCATGCCCGCACGCATCGTCACGTCCACGGTTCTGCCGGCCGTCCTGCTGGCCGGCGCCGCGCTGGCCGCAGCCGGGTGCGACGACAACACGTCCTCGGCCGGAGTGGGCCCGCCCGCGCTGACCAAGCAGCAGGCCGGGCAGGTGCTGGCCGCCTACACCACCGCGGTGAACCGGGCGGGCAAGCGGCTGGACGGCAGGGAACTGCCCGGGATCGAGGCCGATCCGCAGCTGTCCATGGACGAGGCCGCGCTGAAGCTGCGGCGCACGATCCGGCAGCGGCCGCCGGCGCTGAAGTTCACCCACCCGGTGTTCTACATCCCGCGGCTGCACGGGTACCCGCACTGGTTCGCCGCCGACGCGATCACCGGCAAGGGCAAGCAGACGCTCCGGCACGCGATGCTGTTCACGCAGGCCAAGGCGGGGGCGCCGTGGCTGCTCGCGGCCGACCCCTACCCGGCGGACGCGGCGCTGAGCAGGGTGGCGCTCGACCCGGACGGGTACGCCACCCCGGTCGACGCCGGCGACAAGGGCCTGCCGATCGCGCCCGCCCGGCTGCCCGCCGTGCACGCGGCGGTGCTGAGCGGCGGCACGTCGGCGCCGGGGGCGTCGGCGCTGGCGAAGGGCCCGAAGACCAGCGAGACCTACAACGCGCTGAAGCAGGGCGAGCAGGCGCTGGCGAACCGCGGCGTCACGCTGTCCTCGAAGTTCTCGGCGGCGCCGTACGCGGTGTACGCGCTGCGCACGAAGGACCGCGGCGCGCTGGTCTGGTACGTCGTGAAGCAGAACGAGGCGTATTCCGCCGCGAAACGGGGCAGGCTGGCTGTGAGCGGTGATCTCACCGGGCTGGCCCCGGCGGCGTCCGCCAGGACGCGGATGGACACGACCGTCCTGGTGCAGTACCTGGCCACCGTTCCGCCCAAGGGCCGCGCCACGGTCACCGGCATGTACCGCAAGGCGATCGCGGCCCACGGTTCCTGATCTCCGTCGGGTGCCGGGCCGTCCCGCTCTTCTCGACCGCTGCAGTGGGACGGTCCCGGCATCCGACGGGCCGCCACCGGACGTTCCCGCCCGGCACGCGGCACCCGGCGGGGCACCGCGTTCTTCTACACTGGCGCGACATACTCGACATTCCGTCCGCCGAGGTGGGAAGTGCGCCGAGCGCCCCGGAGGGCCGTGGCCCTGGTCATGGCCGGTTCCGCCGTCCTCACCGGGGCCTGCTCCGGCGGCGGCGCGGCCGGCGGGACGGCCGCCGCCGCGCCCGCGGGGTCCCCGGTGGTCGGCGCGGACGAGTCCCTGAAGGTGCTGCGCGACTGGACCGACCGGCACAACAGGGCCATCACGTCCGGCGATGAGAAGCTCTGGCGCGACACCGTGACGGGCGCCCTCGCCGCCCCGGTCACCGCTCGCGTCCGCACCTACGGCAAGCTGCCGGAGACGGCGACGATCTCCCTGGCGAACCCGGTGCTGTACGTGCCGCGCCGCTCCGCGTACCCGAAATGGTTCGGGATCGCCGCGCTGGAACGCTCGGACGGCAAGGACCAGCAGGTTCTCGGCGTGTTCGTGAAGACGGGCGCCAAGGACGGCTGGCGCGCCGCGCACTGGCTCACGTTCCAGGGCGGCGCCCCTGACCTCGCCTACGACGCCGAGGGCTACGCGATCCCCGCGCCCGACCGGGGCCTGCCCACCGCGCACGCGAACTACCTGGCCAAGGGCGACGCCACCGGGCTGATGCCGGACGCGTTCTCCGCGAACGCCCGCAAGGCCGAGCAGGGCGACTGGACGGTGACGCCCGGACGGTTCGCGCCCGGTCCGGGCCCGTCGTACGCGCTGCGGACCGGCGACGGCGGCTCCCTCGTCTGGTACGGGCTGACGCAGGACGCGACGCTCACCGGCGGCACGGAGCCCGGCCTGCCCGCTGACGTCCGCGACTACCTCGCCAAGGACGGCCGGAAGCCGGGCGGGACCGTCCACGCGTCCTGGCAGTGGCTCGTGATCGGCTACGCCCCGCCGTCCGGCAAGGGCCGCGTCCTCGGCGAGTCCGTCTCCCTCACCACCGCCCGCTGACCGCCGAACCGCGGCGTGCCGCCCTCATCGCGGCCGATGAGGGCGGCGGCGCCGCGGGATCAGGCTTCGGTGGACGGGAGGGAGCTGGCCGTCACCAGGGTGCGGATCGAGCCGAGCGCGACCGACAGCGTCGCCAGGTCGAAGCTGTCGCTCTCCCAGATCTCGCTGAGCGTCTGCTGGGCGCGCTGCACCGCCGTCTTGTTCTTCTCCGCCCAGTGCGCCATCCGCACCTCGGGCTCGCCGCCCGGCTCGCTCGTCACCAGCACGTCGCGGGTGAGCGCGGCGTGCGCGGCGTACAGGTCGTCGCGCAGCGCGGAACGGGCCATGGACCGCCACCGGTCGTCGCGCGGCAGCGCCACGACCCGGTCGCGCAGCCGGGCCAGCTGCAGCCGGTCCGCCAGGTCGAAGTAGACCTCCGCGACCTCCTCCACCGGACGGCCCGACTCGTGCGCGATGCCGACCAGGTCGAACGTCGAGTACGCGGTGACCAGCATCGCGCACTGCTCGGCCAGCTCGTCCGGCACGCCCCGCTCGGCGAAGCCGTCCCGGCGCTGCTCGAACGCCTGCAGGTCCAGGCCGACGAGCAGCTTCGGCAGCTGCGAGGTGAGCGTGGTCGCGCCGGCGCCGAAGAAGTCGATCGTCTCCCGGATGTCGAACGGGGGACGCCGGTTGTGCAGCAGCCAGCGGGCGCCGCGCTCGGTGAGCTTGCGCGCCTCCAGCAGCATCGCGATCTGCGTCGACTCGGCGACCTGGTGCGACAGCCGCTCCACCGACCGCCAGAACCGCGGCATCTGGAACACCTCGCGGGCCACCAGGTAGGCGCGGGCGATGTCCGACGACGACGCCCCCGTCTCCTCGTTCATCCGGAACACGAACGTGGTGCCGCTGTTGTTGACCAGGTCGTTCACCACCGCGGTGGTGATGATCTCGCGGCGCAGCGGGTGCCGGTCCATGTACGGCTGGAACCGCTCGCGCAGCGGCGTCGGGAAGTAGTCGACCAGCCACGACTCCAGGTACGGGTCGTCGGGCAGGTCGGAGGCGATGATCTCGTGGTCGAGGGTCAGCTTGGAGTAGGCGAGCAGCACCGAGAACTCCGGGCTGGTCAGCCCGAGCCCGGACTGCCGCCGCTCCGCGATCGCCTTGTCCTCCGGCAGGAACTCCAGCCGCCGCTTCAGCCGCCCGTCCCGCTCCAGCTTGCGCATGTACCGGGCGTGGACGTGCAGCATCGCGGGCGCCTGCGCGCGGGACGCGGCGAGCACCACGTTCTGCGCGTAGTTGTCGGGCAGCACCAGCCGCGCGACCTCGTCGGTCATCTCGTAGAGCAGCGTGTCGCGCTGCTTGCGGGTCAGCTCGCCGTCCCGCACGACCTGGTCGAGCAGGATCTTGATGTTGACCTCGTGGTCGGAGGTGTCGACGCCGGCGGAGTTGTCGATGAAGTCGGTGTTCACCAGCCCGCCGTTGCGGGCGAACTCGATCCGGCCGAGCTGGGTCATGCCGAGGTTGCCGCCCTCGCCGATGACCTTGCAGCGCAGCTCGTCGCCGTTCACCCGCAGCAGGTCGTTTGCCTTGTCGCCGACGTCGGCGTTGTTCTCCACCGACGCCTTGACGTAGGTGCCGATGCCGCCGTTCCACAGCAGGTCGACCGGCGCCTTCAGCGCGGCGCTGATCAGCTCGTACGGCGCCATGGCCTTCACCGCGTCGTCGATGCCGAGCGCCGCCCGCACCTGCGGGGTGATCCGGATCGACTTGGCGGCGCGGGGATGCACGCCGCCGCCCTTGGAGATCAGCGAGGTGTCGTAGTCGGCCCAGGTGCTGCGCGGCAGCTCGAACATCCGGCGCCGCTCGGCGAACGAGACCGCCGGGTCCGGGTCGGGGTCGAGGAAGATGTGCCGGTGGTCGAACGCGCAGACCAGCTTGATGTGCTCCGACAGCAGCATCCCGTTGCCGAACACGTCGCCGGACATGTCGCCGATGCCGACGACGGTGAAGTCCTCCCGCTGGACGTCCTTGCCCAGCGACCGGAAGTGGTACTTCACCGACTCCCACGCGCCGCGCGCGGTGATGCCCATCGCCTTGTGGTCGTAGCCGACGGACCCGCCGGACGCGAACGCGTCGCCGAGCCAGAACCCGTACTCGGCGGCGACGCCGTTGGCGATGTCGGAGAACGTCGCGGTGCCCTTGTCGGCCGCGACCACCAGGTAGGTGTCGTCGCCGTCGTGGCGGACGACGTTCGGCGGCGGGACGACCTTGCCGTCCACCAGGTTGTCGGTGACGTCGAGGAGCCCGGAGATGAAGTCCTTGTAGCAGGCGATGCCGGCCTGCTGCCACGCCTCCCGGTCGACGGACGGGTCGGGCAGCTGCTTGCCGACGAACCCGCCCTTCGCGCCCGCCGGGACGATGACGGTGTTCTTCACCGCCTGCGCCTTGACCAGGCCGAGGATCTCGGTGCGGAAGTCCTCGCGGCGGTCCGACCAGCGCAGCCCGCCGCGCGCGACGGACCCGAACCGCAGGTGCACGCCCTCCACCTTCGGCGAGTACACGAAGATCTCGTAGGTGGGCCGCGGCTGCGGCAGGTCCGGGATGCCCTCCGGGTCGAACTTCATCGACAGGTAGGGCTTGTGCTGGTAGTGGTTCGTGCGCAGCGTCGCCTGGACGAGCGCGAGGTAGGCGCGCAGGATGCGGTCCTCGTCGAGGCTCGCGACCTCGTCGAGCATCCCGTTCAGCTCCTCGATGATGGCGAGGCTGCGCTCCTCCTCGCCGCCGGCCAGCCCCGGGTCGAGGCGGCTCTCCCACAGCCGCACCAGCAGCCGGGTGATCGCGGCGTTGCGCAGCAGCACCTGCTCGATGTACCGCTTGGAGAACGTCGTCCCGGTCTGCCGCAGGTACAGGGCGTAGGCGCGCAGGATCATCGCCTGCCACCAGTTCAGCCCGACGTGCAGGACGAGCGCATTGAACCCGTCGTTCTCGATGCGGCCCTGCCACAGCGCGGTGAACGCGTCCTGGAACAGGCCCTTGATGGCCTCCTCCGGGACGTCCCCGGGCGGCGCGTACCGCAGCCCGAGGTCGTAGACCCAGTACCGCTGCCCGTCGGAGGTGTTGACCTCGTACGGGCGCTCGTCGACGACCTCCACGCCCATGTTCTGCAGCAGCGGCAGCACCCGCGACAGCGAGATCGGCTCGCCCCGCCGGTAGATCTTCAGCCGCCGCTCGCCGGGCTCGGCGCTGAACGGCTCGTACAGGTTGATGGAGGTGTCGTCCTCGTCGGTGAGGTCGTCGAGGAAGCGCAGGTCGGCGACCGCGGTGCGGGCCGGGAAGTCGGCCTTGTAGCCGTCGGGGAACGCGTCGCCGTAGCGGCGCGCGAGCGTCCCGGACCGTTCCTCGCCGCACTGCTCCACGATCGCGTCGGCGAGGTCGTCCTCCCACGAGCGGGTCGCGGCGGCGAGCCGGTCCTCCAGCCCGTCGACGTCCACGTCCGGCAGCGGGCGGCCCCGCTCGCCGCGCACCACCACGTGCAGGCGGGCCAGCAGCGACTCGGTCACGTTCGCGCTGTAGTCGACGCTGACGCCCTCGAACGCGCGGCGCAGGATCTCCTGGATGCGCAGCCGGATCTTGGTGGTGTAGCGGTCCCGCGGCAGGTACACCATGCACGACATGAACCGGCCGTACAGGTCCTTGCGCAGGAACAGCTTCAGCTGGCGGCGCTCGCGCAGCCGCAGCACGCCGAGCGAGATGCCGAGCAGGTCGTCGACGGAGATCTGGAACAGCTCGTCGCGGGGGTAGCTCTCCAGGATCTCGATGAGGTCCTGGCCGTCGTAGCTGTCGGGGGTGAACCCGGCGCGCTCCAGCACCTCGTCGAGCTTGCGCTTCAGGACGGGGACGTGCGCGATCGACTCGCTGTAGGCGACGTGCGTGAACAGCCCGAGGAACCGGCGCTCGCCGATGACCTCGCCGTCCTCGTCGAACTTCTTGACGCCGATGTAGTCCAGGTACAGGCCGCGGTGGACGGTGGAGCGCGAGTTCGCCTTCGTCAGGATCAGCAGCCGCTTCTCGGTGGCCTTCTCGCGGACCTCCGGCGGCAGCGCCGCGAAGCTGTCGGACTCGCGCTTGTCGTTGCGCAGGATGCCGAGGCCGGTGCCGGGCTCGGGGCGCAGGCCGAGCTTGGCGTGGTCCTCGACGGCGGCGGCCGAGGTCTGCCCGTCGTCGACGAGCGTGTAGTCGCGGTAGCCGAGGAAGGTGAAGTGCCCGTCGGCGAGCCATTCCAGCAGCTCGACGCCCTCGGCGAGCTCCTTGTCCGGCAGCGGCGGCGCGGCGTCGCGGATCGACGCGGCGATCTCGACCGCGCGGGCCCGCATCTTCGGCTCGTCCTCGACCGCGACCCGCACGTCCTGCAGGACGCGGACCAGGTCCTTCTCCAACCGGTCCAGCAGCGCGCGGTCGCTGGTGCGGTCCACCTCGATGTGGATCCAGGACTCGTCGATGTCGGACGGGCTGTCGTGCTTGCCGCGGAACGCCCGCAGATGTCCCGCGACGTCGCGGTCGACCCCGAGCAGCGGGTGCACGATCAGGTGGGTGGCGAGCTGGTGCCGGGTCAGCTCCATCGTGACGGAGTCGACCAGGAACGGCATGTCGTCGGTGACGACCTGGACGACGGTGTGGCCGGGGTCCCAGCCGTACTCCTCGACCGTCGGGGTGAACACGCGGACCTTGGCGCGGCCCTGCGGCCGTTCCTCGCCGAGCGCCCGGTGCGCCATCGCGGGCCCGCAGATGTCGGCGGGGTCGCGGGCGAGGAGGTCTTCCGAGGCCACGTGACGGTAGTAGAGCCGGAGGTAGGCGGCGGACTCCTCGACGTCCCCCGCCGAACGCGCCCCCGGCCGCTGGGCGCACGTCTCCGCCGCCCTCCGGAGCAGATCGTCCTTCGCCTGATCGAGCCTGCCGCCCATCACCAACAACACTCCCTAGAGAAACTTCGCCACCTCGTTGTGGCGCCGCTCACTTGCGCCAGTAAATCAGGGAAATCCCCCAAAGCCGACCTGCCAGTCCGCGAGGTCAGCGTGGCTTTGCCCACCCTGCCAGGCGGCGCGGGGCGCCCGCCCGAAGATCGCCGAAGTCCGTGCGGGGCGCCGGTCCGCGGGCGCGCGCCGGTGGCGGGGGCGCCGTCCGGACGCCGGTTACGGCGGTGGGCCGGGGCGCCCGGCGCCGATTCCGGCGCAAGGCCCGACCGGCTCGGGGCCACGCTCGGGCGCCTGGGGGCCGGGGCTCGGCGCGCTCGGGGGCGGGCTCGGGCGCCCGGGGGCCGGGGCTCGGCGGCTTGGGGGCGGGCTCGGGCGGAGGCCTTGGGCGGGGCCGGGTGTCAGCCGGTGCCGGTGCCGCTGCCCGTGCCGGTGCCGGCGGGCGGGCTGCCCGGGTCGTCCGTGGGCGTTCCGGGGTCGGTCGGCCCCGTGGTCGGGCTCGAGGTCGGGTCGGGGCTGTGCGTGGTGTGCGTGGGCGACGGGTCGCCCGGGGACGTCGGCGTCGACGTGGGCGAGTCCGACGGGTAGGGGCTCTCGGGCGCCGACCCGGTCGTCGTCGGGGACGGGCTGTACGACGTGTCGGGGGCCTGCCGGGTCGGCGCGTGCCGCGACGGCACCGACATGCTGGGCACGTCGCCGGACTGCTGCGGCTGGTGGCTCGGGTCGCCGACCTTCTCCCCCGCCTTGCCCTTGTCGCCGGAGCCGAGCACGAGCACCGCGGACACCACGACGATCGCGACGAACAGCGCGGCGGCGCCCGCGAGGACGGCCGAGCGGCTCGACCCGGCGAGCGAGCGGCGCAGCGCCGCGACGGCGCCCCCACCGGCCCCGCCGGCTCCGGCCGCGGCCGCGCGGTCGCGCGGCAGGGTGTCGGCCACGTTCTCGGCGGCCCACTCCGCGGGCGTCGGCAGCCGCCCTGGGGCGGTGCCGGACGGGTCCGGACCGGGGTCGCCGTGGGCGGCCGGGTCCGTCCCGGCGAAGGCCGCGGGCTCGTACCCCTCGCCGGCGGCGGGCTCGAACCCTTCGTCGCCGAACTCGGCGGCGAGCACCGAACCGGCCGCGAGCATGGCGGTCTCGTCGGTGTTCCCGGTGGGCGCCGCCTCGACGGGCGCCTCCTCGTGCCCGAGCAGCCGCATCAGCACCTGCCGGGCGGCGGGGCGCCGCGCCGGGTCCTTCTCCAGGCAGTCGGCCACCAGATCGCGCAGCGGGCCGCTCATGTCGCCGAGATCCGGCTCCTCGTGCAGGATCCGGTTGATGACGGCGGGGATCGTGTCCTGCCCGAACGGCGGCTCCCCGGTCGCCGCGAACACCAGCGTGGCGGCCCAGCAGAACACGTCCGCGGGGGTGCCGACGTCGTCGCCGCTGATCTGCTCCGGCGCCATGTAGGAGGGCGTGCCGATGACCCGGCTGGTCAGCGTGGTGCTTCCGCTGATCGCGCGGGCCACGCCGAAGTCGATCACGCGCGGGCCGTCCGGGCCGATCAGCACGTTGTGCGGCTTGAAGTCGCGATGGATGATCTTCGCCTGGTGGATCGCGGACAGCGCGGTCGCGGTGCCCACGGCGAGCCGGTCCAGCGCCGCGCCGCGCACCGGGCCGTCCTGCGTGACCTGCTGGTTCAGCGACGGTCCCGGGACGTACTCGCTGACGATGTAGGGTCGGTCGCCGTCGACGTCGGCGTCCAGCACCTGCGCGGTGCAGAACGGCGCGACCTTCTTGGCCACCTCGAGCTCGCGCAGGAAGCGCGCGCGGGCCTTGTCGTCGGAGGTCAGTTCGGCGTGCAGCAGCTTGATCGCGACCTGGCGGCCGTCCTCGTCGGCGCCGAGGAACACCGCACCCTGCCCGCCCTCGCCCACCCGGCCGACCAGGGCGTAGCGACCCAGCCGCTCCGGGTCTCCGGACCGCAGCGCCCCAACCTCCATGCGTGGAACCGTCCCTCTCTCGTCGACGGGCCGAACGGACCACGGGCCGAATTCTCGCAGACCAGCGCTCCGACAGTGGGACGCGCGAGGCCGTCGGGAAGTTGACCCGGCCATGCGACCTTACGGCGCGATCCGACCCACCGCTCCTGAACAGACGCATTTGGGCCGAGCGACCACCTTAATGCCCCTCCCACCCCGCGCGACACCGTGGGAACACGTGTCGCGCGGGTGTTTCGGGGCGCGGAGGGACGGCCCCCGCTACGGCGTGAAGTGGGTGAGGACCTCGGGGTTCGCCATGGCGCCGCGGTTGGCGGCCTGGTCCACCGGGGTGCCCTGGAGGATCTTGCGGACGGGGACCTCCAGCTTCTTGCCCGACAGGGTCCGCGGGATGCCGGGGACGGCGGTGATCTCGTCCGGGACGTGCCGCGGCGACAGCGCCGAGCGGATCTCCCGCCTGAGCCGCGCGGCGAGGTCGTCGGTGAAGGACGCGCCCTCGGCGAGCTGCACGTACAGCAGCAGCCGCCCCTCCTGCCCGAGCCGTCCGGTGTCGATGACGAGGCTGTCGGCGATCTCGTCGAACGCCTCGACGACCCGGTAGAAGTCGGACGTGCCCATGCGGACGCCGCCGCGGTTGAGGGTCGAGTCGGACCGCCCGTAGATGACGCAGCCGCCGTCCGGGAGGACCTTGATCCAGTCGCCGTGCCGCCACACGCCCGGGTACATGTCGAAGTAGGACTCGCGGTAGCGGTCGCCGCTCTCGTCGTTCCAGAAGAACACCGGCATGGACGGCATCGGCTCGGTGATGACCAGCTCGCCGACCTCGTCCACGACCGGCTTGCCGTCGTCCCCGTACGCCTCGACCTTCGCGCCCAGGCACCGGCACTGGATGACGCCCGCGCCCAGCGGCAGCAGCGGCGACGGTCCGACGAACGCGGTGCACAGGTCGGTGCCGCCGGACATGGACCCGAGGAGGAGGTCCTTGCCGACCTCCTCGTACACCCACGCGAACCCTTCGGGCGGCAGCGGCGAACCGGTGGAACCGATGCCGCGCAGCCCTGACAGGTCGAACTCGCGTCCCGGGTGGCGTCCGTCCTTGGCGGACGCGGTGATGTAGGGCGCGCCCACACCCATGTAGGTCACCCCGTTGTCGGCGGCGAGCTTCCATAGGTCGAGCGGTGCACCGTCGTACATGACGATGGTGGAGCCCACCAGAAGACCGCCGATGAGGTAGTTCCACATCATCCAGCCGGTCGTGGTGAACCAGAAGAACACATCGCCCTGGCCGATGTCCTGGTGGAAGGTCAGCGCCTTGAGGTGCTCCAGGACGACCCCGCCGTGCCCGTGCACGATCGGCTTGGGCAGGCCCGTCGTGCCGGACGAGTACACCACCCACAGCGGATGGTCGAACGGGACGTCCTCGAACTCGATGGTGTCGTGGTTGGTGCGCGGCAGGTCGCCGTAGTGCATGCCCACGCGCAGGCCGTCGGGCGTGGCGGCCGGGTCCAGGTACGGGATCAGCACCGTCGCGGCCAGCGTCGGCAGCGCCGCCTCGATCTCACCGACGATCTCCCGCCGGTCGAACGTCCTGCCGTTGTAGGCGTAGCCGTCCACCGCGATCAGGACCTTCGGTTCGATCTGCGCGAACCGGTCGATCACCGAGGAGGACCCGAAGTCCGGCGAGCACGAGGACCACACCGCGCCCAGCGACGCCGTCGCCAGGAAGCAGATCAGCGCCTCCGGGATGTTCGGGATGTAGGCGACGACCCGATCGCCCTTCCCGACGCCCAGCTCGGCGAGGCCCGCCCGCACCTCCGCGACGTGCAGGAACAGCTCGCGGTAGGACAGCACCCGGTGCCCGCCGGCCTCCGACCGGAACACCACGGCCGTCTCGTCCGGCGTGTCCTCGGCGCGGCGCAGCGCGTTCGCGGCGTAGTTCAGGGTCGCGCCGGGGAACCAGCGCAGCCCGTCCACCGGCATCGGCCCGCCCTCGCGGACCGGGCCGTCCCCGCGCTCGCCGACCACGTCGAAGTACGACCAGATCGCGTCCCAGAAGTCGTCGACCTCGGTCACCGACCAGCGCCACAGCTCGTCGTAGGACTCCGCGCGCACGCCCCGGTCCCACAGCCAGTGGATGAAGCGGGTCACCCGCGCGTTCGCGACGACCTCCTCCGACGGCCGCCACAGCGCCGCTCCTTCGGAGACCTCGTGATCACGCGACATCGCTCTCCCTCCCCGCCGCGCCCAGGTGCGCAGCCCTCCCAATATCGGCCTCCCCGCCGGGCCCGCGCAACTTCCGCCGGCCCTGCGCGCGCTGCCCGGGCGGCCGGCTCCCATCGCAGGTCACAAGGGTGCGGCGGGCAATCCGCGGACGCCACACATCGGACCGCCCGCCGATCCTCATCCCCCACACACCGCGGTTTTCCACAGAACGCAGTTCTACTTCCGGTGCCCGGACGCGGCGTCGAGACTGGCATCCGGTCCACGAGAGGAGCGGCGGATGACCGAGAGCCCGCTGAACGACGCGACCGCACCGCACGCGGGGAGGACGCGCGGAAGGAGCCCGCACGCAAGGCAGACGGGCCGGAGGAGGGCGCGCGGAGGGAGGGCGCGCGGAGGGAGGGTGCGCGGAGGGAAGGTGCGCGCGAGGGGGGCGCGATCACGTTCCACGCCCGGCGCGAACCTGACGGCACGTCCCGCCGAAGAGGCCGCCGATCTCAGATGCGCGTCAGCTCCGCCACGGCGCTCACCACGGCGTCGGTGTCGGCCAAGGTCGCGAGCACCCGGTCGGCACCGGCGGAGCGCAGCTCGGCCTCGGTGGCGCTTCCGGTGGCCACGGCGATGATCGGCGACCCGGCGATGTGGGCGGCCTGCACGTCGCGCGGCGAGTCGGCGATGTAGACGGTGGCCGCCTCGGGGTAGCGGGCGCCGTGCCGCTCACCCGCGCGCGTGCGGGCGAGCTCCAGCAGCGCGGCCTTGCTGTAGACGCCGTCCTCGTAGCCGCCGGCGCCGAGGTCGAGGCGGTCGGCGAGGCCGAGCTCGGTCACCTTCAGCACGGCGTTCGGCCGGACGGACCCGGTCAGCACCGACTGCACGACCCCGGGCACGTGCGCCAGGGCCTCGACGGCCTCCCGGGCCCCGGCCAGCACCCGGCCGTGCGCCCGCAGATCGGCACGGCGGCTCGCGAACGCCGCGGTGAGCGCGGACACGAAGGAGGGCAGATGGTCGTCGGTGGTGACGACGTCGTTGAACGCCAGCGTCTCGAAGATGATCTCCGATTCGGTGCGGCCCGGGGTGGGGGCGAGCCGCACGAGGGGCCGCCCGACGGTCCGCTGGAACGCCTCCGCGTAGGCGTCCCGGGTGACCCGCCCGACGTCGACCAGCGTGTGATCGATGTTCCACAGCACCAGACGGTTCAGCGTCGACATCCCGTTCCCATGCGCGGCTCGAAAGGCGTCGGCGGGCGCCCTCCCGGCGCCGGCCCGCCCCACCGTACGGCGAGGCGGACTCATCGTCGGGCCTCCCGGCCACTCCCCGCAACCGCGCACCCCCACACCCGGCCGCCGGCCCGGCACCACAGCCGCCGGTCCGCCGCCGCAGCCGGCCATCCGGCACCACAGCCGCCCATTCGGCACCGCAGCCGGTCATCCGGCGCCGCAGCCAGCGGTCCGGGACCGCAGCCGCCGGTCCGCCGCCGCAGCCGACCATCCGGCACCGCAGCCGGTCATCCGGCGCCGCAGTCGGTCATCCGGCGCTGCAGCCAGCGGTTCGGGATCGCAGCCGCCGGTCCGCCGCCGCAGCCGACCGCCCGGCGGTGAGGTCGGCGGTTGGGCGGCGCGGGTCGGACTGCGGCGGCGGGGGTCGGGGGTGCGGCGGAGGGTGGGGTCAGGGGGCCATGTGCGGGTAGCGGTGGTCGGTGGGCGGGACGAAGGTCTCCTTGATCGCGCGGACGTTCGTCCAGCGGGTGAGGTTGAACACCGACCCGGCCTTGTCGTTGGTGCCGGACGCGCGAGCGCCGCCGAACGGCTGCTGCCCGACGACGGCGCCGGTCGGCTTGTCGTTGATGTAGAAGTTGCCGGCGGCGAACCGGAGCGTCTCGGTCGCCGACGCGATGGCCGCGCGGTCCCGGGCGACGATCGCGCCGGTCAGCCCGTACTCGGAGACGCTCTCCAGCTGCGTGAGAACGGAGTCGTAGTCGTGGTCGTCGTAGACGTGGACGCCGAGGATAGGCCCGAAGTACTCGGTGGTGAAGATCTCGTCGGTCGGGTCCGACGACTCCAGCACCGTCGGCCGGACGAAATGGCCGACCGAGTCGTCCAGCTCGCCGCCCACGAGGATCCGCATGGTGTCGATGCCGCGGGCCCGCTCGATCGCGCGGCGGTGCTTGGCGAAGGCGCGGTCGTCGATCACGGCGCCCATGAAGAGCGACAGGTCCTCCGCCACGTTGCCCATGGTGAGGCCCTCGACCTCGGCGCAGAAGTCGTCACGCATGCCGTCCCAGACGGAGCGCGGGATGTAGGCGCGCGACGCCGCCGAGCACTTCTGCCCCTGGTACTCGAACGCGCCCCGCACCAGCACGGTCTTGAGCACCGCCGGGTCGGCGGACGGGTGCGCCACCACGAAGTCCTTGCCGCCGGTCTCCCCCACGATCCGCGGGTATCCGCGGTACCGGGCGATGTTCTCCCCGATCGTCCGCCACAACGCCTGGAACGTGGGCGGCGAGCCGGTGAAGTGCAGGCCCGCCAGCTCCGGGCTGGCCAGCGCGACGTTCGACACGGCCCGCCCGTCTCCGGTGACCAGGTTGATGACGCCGGGCGGCAGCCCGGCCGCCTCCAGCAGCCGCATCGTGTGGTGGGCGGCGAGCTGCTGGGTCGGCGACGGCTTCCACACCACGACGTTGCCCATCAGCGCGGGCGAGGTCGGCAGGTTCCCGGCGATCGCGCTGAAGTTGAACGGGGTGATGGCCAGCACGAACCCTTCCAGCGGCCGGTACTCCATCCGGTTCCACACGCCGGGCGAGGAGTTCGGCTGCATCTCGCGGATCTGCCGCGCGTACGCGACGTTGAACCGCAGGAAGTCGATCAGCTCGCAGGCCGAGTCGATCTCCGCCTGCTGGACGGACTTGGACTGGCCGAGGATCGTCGCCGCGTTCAGCGTGGACCGCCACGGCCCCGCCAGCAGCTCGGCGGCCCGCAGGAAGATCGCGGCCCGGTCGTCCGGCGCCATGGCCCGCCATCCGGGCGCGGCCTCCCGCACCGCCGCGACGGCCTCGGCCACGTCGGCGTCGACGGCGTTGCCCATCCGGCCGAGGACGTGACCGTGGTTGTGCGGCTCGACCACGTCGATGGGGGCGCCGGCGCCCATCCGCCGCTCCCCGCCGATCGTCATCGTCAGCTCGGTCTCCGCGCCGCCGAGCTCTTTGATCTTCGCTTCCAGCGCCGCCCGTTCGGCGCTCCCCGGCGCATATCCCTTGACCGGCTCGTTCACCGGTACCGGCACGTTGGTGACGGCGTCCATCTGTCCGCTCCCGCAAGCTCGACGGCCCTGTCGACATGCGGTGCCCTACCCACCGCCACCCACCGGATGCCTGCCCCCCACTACCGAGGACACGCAGCCGCCGCCTTGATGCGACGGGCCGGGTCGCCCGACCCGACCCAGCACGGACCCGCTGCTGGTCGCGTCCGAAGTGCGGGCGAGGGTCAGAGGAGGTGCTGGAGTTCCTGGGTGGCGTACCAGAGGAGCTCGTGGCCTTCGGCGCCGTCGACGGTGAAGAGGGCGTCGTCGTCGCCGGCGTCGGCGGCGGGGAGGGCCTCGATGGCGGCGATCACGTCGGGGACCGCGGCGGGGTCGTCGACGTGGCCGGAGGCCAGGCGCTTCCACGGGACGGGCGCGGTGATCTCGACGAGGGAGCGGTCGTCGCCGTCGATCGACGCGTCGCCGCGGGCCCAGACCACCGACTGGTCGGGGATCTCGGCGGCGAGGACGACGCGGCGGCGGGGCGCGGACGGGTCGGCGGCGAGCAGCCGCAGCGACGCGCGGGCCGCCGCGGTCAGCGCCGCGTACTCCAGTTCCTCCAGGTCGCCGCCCGCGTACCACTCGCGCAGCGCGGGCGTCACCGCGTGCCCGGACAGCGGCGCGGGGCCGGCCTCGCGCGCGGCGTGGACGGCGGCGAGAAGCGGGAGCGTGGACGGAAGGTAGACGCGCATGACGGTTCGTCAGTCTGTCACGGGAGGAGGCCCAGCTCGCGCAGTTCGGCGATCGTGGCGTCGGCGGATGTGTGGTGGATGCCGCGGATGCCGAGCGATTCGGCGGCCCGGATGTTGTGCTCGATGTCGTCGATGAAGACGCATTCGGCGGCGTCCAGGCCGAGCAGGCCGAGCGCGTGCCGGAAGATCCGCTCGTCCGGCTTGCGCATGCCGACCTCGCAGGAGATGACGACGGCGTCGAAGAGGTCGGCGAACAGGTCGCGGGGGTAGTCGTTGCCCCAGGAGTTGGAGAGGAGGGCGGTGCGGGTGCCGTGCGCGCGGGCCGCGCGGAGCGCCTCGTACATCGGTTCGACCGGGGAGAACGCGCCGAACATGCGGGAGATGAGGCCCGCGGCGGCGACGGGGCCGCCGTCCACGGTGAGGAGCTCGGCGGCGAGGAGGCGCTCGAACTCCTCGGGGGCGAGCGAGCCGTCCTCGAGACCGTGGATGGGGTTGGTGCCTGCGCCGTCGTAGGCCTGCTTCACCCAGGCGCGCATCACCGTCCGGTAGCGGTCGGCGTCGATGCCGTCGGCGGCCAGCCAGGCGCCGACGGCGTCGTTCAGCGGGGAGGTGAGGACGCCGCCCCAGTCCGTGATCACGGCTTTGACCGTCTTGTCTTCTGCGGGCACGGGCCGATGGTAGGCGATCCCGCCCACATTGACCGAATCTCGTTCTGCCAGACTGGCCGGCATGGACTTCGAACTCAGCCCGAAGGCGCTGGACTACCAGGAACGACTCCAGGAGTTCATGGACGAGCACGTGTACCCGGCGGAGCCGGTGTACACGGCCTGGCGCGCGGAGAACGACCCGCACGCGCTGCCGCCGATCGTCCAGGACCTGAAGGCGGAGGCGCGCGAGCGGGGCCTGTGGAACCTGTTCCTGCCGGACGTGTCCGGGCTGACGAACCTTGAGTACGCGACGCTGGCGGAGCTGACGGGCCGCTCCCCGGACCTGGCGCCGGAGGCGGTCAACTGCGCCGCGCCGGACACCGGGAACATGGAGGTCCTGCACATGTTCGGGACCCCCGAGCAGAAGGACCGCTGGCTGAAGCCGCTCCTGGACGGGGAGATCCGCAGCGCGTTCGCGATGACGGAGCCGGAGGTCGCGTCCTCCGACGCCACCAACATCACCACCTCGATCGTCCGGGACGGCGACGAGTACGTGATCAACGGCCGCAAGTGGTTCATCACCGGCGCGGCGGACGAGCGCTGCAAGATCTTCATCGTGATGGGCAAGACCGACCCGGACGGCCCCCCGCACCGGCAGCAGTCGCAGATCCTAGTGCCGCGCGACGCGCCGGGCGTGACCGTCGTCCGGCACCTGCCGGTGTTCGGCTACCAGGACCAGCACGGCCACTCGGAGATCCTGTTCGAGGACGTCCGGGTGCCGGTGTCGAACCTGATCGCCGAGGAGGGCGACGGGTTCATGATCGCGCAGGCGCGGCTCGGGCCGGGCCGGATCCACCACTGCATGCGCGCGCTCGGCATGGCGGAGCGGGCCCTCGAGCTGATGTGCCGCCGCGCCGTGGACCGCGTCGCGTTCGGCGGCCCGCTCGCCAAGCAGGGCGTGGTGCGCCAGCAGATCGCCGAGTCGCGGATGGCGATCGAGCAGGCGCGCCTCCTCACGCTGAAGACCGCCTGGCTGATCGACAAGCACGGCTCCAAGGGCGCCCGCTCGGAGATCGCGGCGATCAAGGTGGTCGTGCCGCGGATCACCCACGAGGTGCTCGACCGCGCGATCCAGATCCACGGCGGCGCCGGCGTCTCCGACGACACCCCGCTCGCCGCGATGTACGCCTGGGTCCGCGCCATGCGCATCTTCGACGGCCCGGACGAGGTCCACGTCCGCACCGTCGCCCGCCAGGAACTCCGCCAGTACGAACACTGACTCCCCGGCCGCAACCGCACGTGATGGACGTGGCACGTGGTGGGGGCGGCGTGTGTGGGTGTGGGGGGCTGGGCTTGCGGGGTGGGGGCTGGGGTGCGGGGGCCGTGGTCATGCGGTCGGTGCGGGGACGAGCGCATGACCACGGATCCTCCGTGAGCCGGCGGGGGCCGCCGCCGGGCTCGGAAACGGGCGGGACCCGCCTCAGCCGTCGCGCGAGCGCGTTATCTGACCGGTGGGGTGAAGCCGGAGGCGAGCCCCACCGGGAAGCTCGCGAAGCGAGGTCGCGCTCGCCCAAGCACGGTCAGAGGGCGAGCCGCCAGGCGAGCCCTCTGGGCCGGGATTGCAGACAACACAGCGCTATGCGGATCTGAGGCGTTGCAGGGCCTCCCGGACGCCGCCGTCGGTCTCCTCCAGGACCACCGTGGCGCGCGCGGCGGGGACCTCGCCGAGCAGCGAGACCAGCGCGACGCGGGTGTTGCCGCCGGCTTCGGTGAGCGCGTTCTCGCAGGTCCGCGCGTCCATGCCGGTGGCCTCGGTGAGGATGCGGACCAGCCGGGCGCGCAGCTTGGAGTTCAGCGCGTTCACGCTGACCATCAGGTTGGAGTAGGTGCGGCCCATCCTGATCATCAGGGTGGTGGAGAAGGAGTTGAGCACGAGCTTGGTCGCGGTGCCCGCCTTCATCCGGGTGGATCCGCTGATGACCTCGGGTCCGGTGGCCAGGCCGATGTGCACCTCCACTTCCTCCCCGTAGGGGGTGTGCGGGTTGCAGCTGATCAGCGCCGTGCGCGCGCCGCCCGCGGTGGCGGCGCGCAGCGCGCCGATCACGTAGGGGGTGCGGCCGCTGGCGGCGATGCCGATGGCGATGTCGCCGGGGCGCACCTCGCGGGCGTCCCGCATGCCGAGCTCCATGTCGTCCTCGACGTCGGAGATCGCCTGGGACAGCGCGCCGGGGCCGCCGGCGTGGTGCGCGACGACGCGTCCCCAGATGCCGAACGTCGGGGGCAGCTCGGCGGCGTCGATGACCGCGAGCCGGCCGGACGTGCCGGCGCCGAAGTAGTGCACGCGGCCGCCCGCGCGCAGCGAGTCGACGGCGAGGTCGACCAGCCGGGCGACCTCGGGCAGGACGCCCGCCACCACCATCGGGACGGTGGCGTCCTCCGTGTTGATCAGGTGCAGCACCTCCAGGGTCGGCAGCGTGTCGACGTCGAGGGTGCGGGGGTTCCGGCCCTCGGTGGGGAGCTCGCAATCGATCACCGACGCCTCCGGTCGGGTCGCACGGTCCGGCCGCGGACCGCCTCGAACGTGGCTTCCAGGGCCTTGCGGGTAGACCCGTAGGTGCGCTGCGCCACTCCGACGAAGACGCAGTCGACCACCGTGAGCTGCGCCAGCCGGCTGGCGGTGGCGCCGGAGCGGAAGGTCGTCTCCCGCGCCGCGGTCGTGAGGATCAGGTCGGCCACCTCCGCTATGGGGGATTTGGGGAAGTTGGTCAGTGCCACGGTCGTGGCGCCGTTGCTCTTGGCGACCTCCAGGGCGTCGATGGTCTCGACGGTCGCGCCGGTGTGCGAGATGCCGATGGCCACGCTGGTGGGGCCGAGCACGGCGGCGCTGGTGAGCATGATGTGCGCGTCGGCCCAGGCCGAGCAGAACCGTCCGATGCGGTGCAGTTTCTGCTGGAAGTCCATGGCGACGAAGGCGCTGGCGCCGACCCCGTAGACGTCGACGCGGTCGGCGGCGACGACGGCGTCGACGACCTGTTCGAGCATCTTGATGTCGAGCTGGGCGGCGGTCTCCTCGACGGCGCGGGCATCGGCGAAGGTCACCTTCTCCACGATCTGTTCGAGCGAGTCGTCGGGGCTGATGTCGCTGCCGATGACCCGTCCGCCGCTGGCGCTCTGGGCCCGTCCCGCCTCGGTGGCGAGGGTCAGTCGGAGCTCTGGATAACCATGGAACCCGATCGCGCGGCAGAACCTGATGACGGTGGTCTCGGAGGTGCCACAGGTCTGGGCGAGTTCGGTGATGGTGGAGTTGGCGACCCCTTCGGGGTCGTCGATGACGCGTTGAGCGACTCGTCGCTCGGCGGGGGGCAGCGAGGGCAGCAGCGAGCGCACCCGCACCACGGTGCTGAGCGGCGTCGCGTCCTTGCGCGCCGGCTCGTCCCGTGCCGCTCCGGGCTCCCCCGTGCTCCCCGGCTCGGGGCCGATGGGTTTCCTCATGGAAGAAAGTTTCTTACTGCCAGGATGTCACGTCAACGGTAGAAAAGGCTACGGTCGGCCTGTGTTGACCCATTTGGCCGGTCCTTACGTGGTCGGCATAGACGCGGGTGGCACGAAGACCCGCTGTGTCGTGCTGACGCTCGGGGGCGCCCTGGCCGGTTCCGGCACCGGCCCCGGGGCCAACCCCAACTCCGGGGGCGACACCGCAGGGGCGCTCACCACCGCCCTGCGGGAGGCCCTCGGAGACCTCGACCGTACCCACATCCTCACCGGCGTGTTCGGGATCGCCGGAGCCGGTTCGGCCGGCCGCCCCGCCGCCGTGACCGCGGCGCGCCGGGCCTGGCAGGCCGTCGGCCTGCGCGGCTCGCCCGCCGTGGTGACCGACATCGCCGTGGCGTTCGCCGCCGGGACCAGCGAGCCCAAGGGCATCGTGGTGTTCTCCGGCACGGGCGCCGGCGCCGCGGTCATCAGCGACGGCGCGATCGTGCAGCGCGCCGACGGCTACGGCTGGCTGGTGGGGGACGAGGGTTCGGCGGTGTGGCTCGGCAAGGAGGCGGTCCGGGCGGCGCTCGCCGCCTACGACGGCCGCGGCTCGCCGACGCTGCTGACCGACTCGGTCCCGCGGGCGCTGCTGGGCCCCACCGTGGTCGCGGAGATCGACTCCGCCCGGCGAAGACCCCGGCACCGGGCGCTGGCGATGGCGGGCGCGCTCCCGCCGGCGTCCGGGGCGGGCGCGCCGGGTGCGGCGGGGGCGGCGGCGCTCTCCCAGGCCGCGGCGCTGCCCGCCGGGACGGGCGGCACGGGCACCGCCGTGCTGATCCCCGAGGCCCCGTATCCGCAGCCGGGCGGCGGCCCGACCGGGCCGCCCGGACCGCTGGGCGCCGCCCAGCCGCCGGGACGTCCCGGCCTCGCGGGGCCCGCGGAGCCGCCGGGTCTCGCGGGCCATCCGGAGCTGCCCGGGACGGCGCCGAACCCGCAGCTCGCGCAGGCCATCATCAAGGAGGTCTACGGCCGCCCGCCCGCGGCCCTGGGCCGGCTCGGCCCGGTGGTCGCCGCCGCGGCGGCCGCGGGCGACCCGGTGGCCCGGCGCATCACCGACGAGGCCGCGGAGTGGCTGCTCCGCGACGTGGACGCGGTGCGCCCGGCCCTGTCCGATCCCTGCGCGCCGGTCGTCATGCACGGCTCGGTGCTGCGCGAGGGCCCCGTCGCCGAGGCCGTCCGCACCGGGCTGCGCGACCGGTTCGCCGAGGCGCCGCGCAGCGCGGGCGACGGCGCCGTCGGCGCCGCCGGGCTGGCACTGCGCCGGCTCGGCCATCCCCTGCCGGGCTGAGCCCGGCCGAGCCCCGCCCGGCCGTGCGGGCGCCGCCGGTGGCCGACCCCACCGGACGCCCCGCCGAGAGGCCGGAGACGACGGCGACGCAGCCGTCCGGCTCATCACGATGGACCCCACCGTATTTCCGTTCCGCTTGCGGGCCAGGGGTCCATCGTGATTAGGCTGTTACCACGGTGGCTCGAGATCCGCCGGGACGGTGCCGTGGGCGCCGTGACCGGTGGGACCACCGGCCACAGACGTGGCTCGTACCGATTTGGGCTGCGGTCGTTCCGCAGCGTCGTCCGCGCAGGTCCGTCCTGCCGCACATCCCTCGTGCGCCTTGCCGCGCCGTGCCGCCTCCCGCGTGCGCCTCCGCACGCGCCCGCGCCACGGCGCCCGCCGACGCCCGGACGACGGCCGACTCCGTACACCACGTCGAACGAGGTCGCATGCTCCCCGCTTCCGAAGGGCGCCGTCTCCGGGCCGCCCGCGTCCGCCTGTCCCGCACCGCCCGCCGGTTCGTCCGCGCCGGGCAGCGGTCGCTCCGCCGCGGCACGGGCGGGCACCGCCGCGCCCGCCCGCTTCGCAGGGGCCGCCGGGTCCCGCGCGCCGTGCGCTGGGCCTTGGCCTTCCTCTGCACGCTGGCCGTCCTGGCGACGTCCGCCGTCGTGATCGGCTACGCCCGGACGCCCGTCCCGACCGAGCCGCAGGACGGCGTCACCGACGAGGGCTCCACGGTCTACTACGCCGACGGCCGTACGCCGCTGTTCAGGCTGGGCGCGAACCGGCAGAGCGTCCGGCACGGCCAGATCCCAGACCGGCTGCGGTGGGCGGTCCTCGCCGCCGAGGACCGCGGCTTCTACCGCAACCGGGGCGTCTCGGTCTCGGGGACGTTCCGCGCGCTGCTCCGGGACGCGTCGGGCGGCGACGTCGAGGGCGGGTCCACGATCACCCAGCAGCTCGCCCGCAACTACTTCAAGGGCCTCAGCCGGGACCGGACGCCGGGACGGAAGATCAAGGAGATCTTCGTGGCGCTGAAGCTGGACCGGCACCGCGCCAAGGACGAGATCCTCGACCTGTACCTGAACACCGTCCCCTTCGGCCGGCAGACGTCGGGCGTGGAGGCGGCGGCGCGCGCCTACTTCGACAAGGACGTGTGGCAATTGGACGTCGCCGAGTGCGCGCTGCTCGCCGCGATGATCCAGCGCCCGGGCTACTTCCGGACGCAGGGCAACGGTGACGCGGCGCGCGCGCTGAGGGCCCGCTGGCGGTACGTGCTGGACGGCATGGTGTCGATGGGCAAGCTCGACCGGCCCGACGCGGACCGTCTCCGCTTCCCGCGCACGCGGGAAGCGTGGCGCGGCGTCAGCGTGTCCGGCCAGGGGCTGCTGGCGGCGCCAGCGGGTGCTGGACGAGCTGGAGAGGGCCGGCATCCCCGCGAGCGCCGTCGTGAACGGGAAGCTGAAGATCTACACCGGTCTCGACCCGCGCTGGATGGCGTACGCGGAAGAGGCCATGCGGCGCGCGCGCGAGCCGCAGTGGCCGAAGGACGTGCGCGCCGGGCTCGTCGCGGTGGACCCCGCCGACGGCGCGGTCAAGGCGTTCTACTCCGGCGACCCGAAGCGCGGCGTGTACGACTCGGTGTTCGAGCCGGTCGCGCAGGCGGCGTCGACGTTCAAGCCGTACGTGCTGGCCGCCGCGCTGCGCCGCGGCTTCAACGTCCGGACGGCGGTGCCGGGCAGGTCGCCGCTGCGGTTCGCGCCGGACGGGAGCGTCACGCCGATGACCGCGCCGGGCTACCGGGTCTCCAACGACGAGAAGATCGGCTCGCTGGGGACGATCGACCTGGTCAAGGCGACGGAGCTGTCGGTGAACACCGGATTCGTGAAGGCGGCGCTGAAGACCGGGATCGCGAACGTGGCGGAGACGGCGCGGCGGTTCGGGGTGCCGGAGTCGGCGCTGCGCCCGTACCGGGGGCAGGCGGGGCTCGCGCTCGGCATCGCGAACGTGTCGGCGGCCGTGCAGGCGGCGGGGTACGCGGCGTTCGCCAACGGCGGCACCGCCGTCACCCCGCACCTGGTCACCAGGGTCGTCGACGCGCGCGGGCGGCGGGTGCCGCTGCCGTGGGACCGGCCGGGCGGCCGCGTCCTGACCGGCGAGCAGGCGGCGCAGGCGACGTACGCGATGCGCGCGGTCGTCACCGGCGGGACGGGGCGGCGGGCCGCGCTGCCGGACCGCGACGCGGCGGGCAAGACCGGCACGTCCGACGGCAACCACGCCGCCTGGTTCGTCGGGTACGTCCCGCAGCTGGCGGCGTCCGTGGTGCTGACGCGCGCGGAGCCCGGCCCGCTCGAGGGGCTGCCCGGCCATCCCGGGCGGGTCGCCGGGGAGGACCTGCCGTCCTCGGTGTGGCACGCGTTCATGGCGCAGGTCACGCGCGGCATGCCGGCGGAGCCGTTCGCCGAGCCCGCGTTCACCGGTACCGCCGCGAACTGGGACGACACGGTCGAGAAGAAGGAGCCGGGCGGCCCGGCGGCGGGGCGCGGGACGCCCTCGGCCGGCGTACCGCAGGCGCCGTCCCGGACACCTGATCCGGACGGCTCGTCCGGTGCGCCCGCCGACGCGCGGAGCCGCAAGAAATGGTGCGCGGCGCCCGGCCACGAGGACGCGGCGGGCTGCGCCGGGATGTGACCGTGCGGCCGGGCCGTCCGGCGCCGCGAGTCGACAGGGCGGTGCCGCGAGTCGACAGGGCGGCGGCGAGCGGTTAACGTCGCGACGTCCGATGCGAGCAGACGACCATGTCGGGGGGCCTGGTCAGGTGCGTGCCATTGATGTCCGCGGATGACCGTTCGCGATCGGCCGGAACCGCCCGGCGGCGGCCCCGGCGAAGGCGCGCTGCGCTCGGACGACCGCCGCTCGGACGACCGCGGTTCGGACGACCGCGGTTCGGGCGGCTGCCGCTCGCGGCGGCGCTGGCGCTGGTGGTGCCGCTGGCCGGGTGCGGGGGCGGCGGCGACGGCGGGAAGGGCCCGTCCGCGCACCACGGCTCCCCCGGCGCGTCCGGTACGTCCGGGAAGAAGGCGCCCGTGACGAAGGCCCCGGACGCGTGGGTCCCCGGATACGTCGCGAAGATGAGCCTGCGGGAGAAGGTCGGGCAGCTGTTCGTGCCGACGTTCTCCAGCCGCGCGAGCGCCCTGGCGATCATCCGGAAGTACCACGTCGGCGGGTTCATCTACTTCCCGGAGAACTTCGGGTCGCCCGCCACGACCGCCGAGCAGTCGAACGCGCTGCAGAAGGCGTCCACGGTCCCGCTGCTGCTCGGCGTGGACGAGGAGCAGGGCATCGTGTCGCGGACGCCGTTCATCACCCGCTTCCCCGGCAACATGGCGCTGGGCGCGACGCACAGCGCCGCGGACGCGCGCGCCGCCGCGCAGGTCACCGGCACCGAGCTGCGCGCGGTCGGGATCAACCTGGACTACGCGCCAGACGCCGACGTCAACGTGAACCCGCGCAACCCGGTGATCGGGCTGCGCTCGTTCGGCTCGGACCCGTCGCGGGTGTCGCCGCTGCTCACCGCGGCGATCGCCGGGTACCAGGGCGCCGGGGTCGCCGCGACGGCCAAGCACTTCCCCGGGCACGGCGACACCGCGACCGACAGCCACACCGGCCTGCCGGTGATCACCCATTCGGCGGCGCAGTGGCGGGCGCTGGACGCGCCACCGTTCGAGGCCGCGATCGCCGCCGGCGTCGACCTGGTCATGACAGCGCACATCGTGGTGCCGGGGCTGGACAAGTCGGGCGACCCGTCCACGCTGTCGAAGACGGTGCTGACCGGGCTGCTGCGCGGCGACCTCGGCTACAAGGGCGTGATCACCACGGACTCGCTGCAGATGGCGGGCGTCCGGGAGAAGTACGGCGACGCGGTCGTGCCGGTCCGGGCGATCAACGCGGGCGCCGACCAGCTGCTGATGCCGCCGAGCCTGTCCAAGGCGTACAACGCGGTGCTGGAGGCCGTGCAATCCGGGAAGATCACGCGGCAGCGGCTGGACGAGTCCGTCACCCGGATCCTGGACCTCAAGCAGAAGCGCGGGCTGTTCAAGGCGCCGCCCGCCGACCCGGCGAAGGCGTCCGCGCAGATCGGCACGCCGCAGCAGAAGGCGACCGCGCGGCGGGTCGCCGAGCACGCCGTCACGCTCGTCCGCAACGACCGCGGGCTGCTGCCGTTGAAGGGCAAGAAGGTCAGCGTCACCGGCCCGGGCAGCGAGGCGCTCGGCGCCGCGCTGCGCGAGCGGGGCGTCGCGACGGCCGCGCCGGGCGCCGCCGACGTCCACGTGCTGACCACCGTGAACGCCGGGACGGCCACGGCCGCGCGGGTCCGCGCGCTGGCGTCCAGGCCGGTCGTGGTCGCGGCGCTCGGCCGCCCCTACGACCTCGACCACGCCGCCGGGGCCGCCGCGACGCTCGCGACGTACTCCTCCGGCGCGACGTCGATCGGCGCGCTCGCGGGGGTGCTGTCCGGCGCGGTGAAGCCGGTCGGGAAGCTGCCGGTGCCCGCGGGCGGGCAACCCGTTGGTCACGGCTTGTCGTATTGATGGACGCGGGGCCCCGCGAGCTGGGAAGATCGGCCCGCCTTCGCACCCCCGGGAGGTCCCCGTGCGCGTTCGTCCGTTCCTGCCCGCTCTGTCCCTGCTGCCCGCGCTGGCCCTCGGCCTCGGCGCCTGCGGCGGGAAGGAGGAGGCGGGGATGCCGCCGCTGACGCCCGAGCCGGGCGACTCCCGGCTCGTCGACGTCACCGCCCCGGCGAAGGACAGCCTTCCCGCGCGGCTGGTGCTCTACAAGTTCCTGCGGGGCGTCGCCGCCGGGAACGTCAAGGTCTGCGGTTTCCTGGCCCCGGCGTACGACCGGGCGGCGTTCGGCCGCGCGGGCGGCTGCAAGGCCGGCGGGCTCGCCGCGGCCCGCGCGAAGCTGCGTCCCGCCGACCTGGCGGCGCTGCGCGGCGTGACCGTACCGACCTGCGACGACGGGCCCGGCGACGGCGAGTACACGGTCGCGTTCGGCGACCTGAAGTGGAAGGGCGACCCGGCGCGTCCCGGCGGCGTCCTGGCCGCGAAGTTCACCCTCCACAAGACCGGAGCCCGCTGGCTCATCACCGCCTGACGGACGCGCCGCCCAGCGGACGCGCCCGCGACGGACGCACACGCAATGGACGCACCCGAAGCGGACGCGTCCGGCGAAAGGAACGCTCGCGACGGGCCGCCCACCCCGACGACCCGCCGCGAGCGCGTTCAGATGCCGAGCTCCGCGAGGCCCGGCAGGTGGGAGCGGGCCGCCTCGCGCGCCTGCTCGGCGGAGCGGGCGGCGCGGGCCGCCTCGGCGGCGCGGCGGCACTCGTCCAGCGTGTGCCGGGCCAGCGCGGCCCGGACGAGCGGGAGGGACGGGGCGCTCATCGACAGCGACGTCACGCCGAGCCCGACCAGGACGCAGGCGAGCGCCGGGTCGGCGGCCGCCTCGCCGCAGACCCCGCACGGGACGCCCGCCGCGGCCGCCGGGGCGACCAGGTCGAGCACGGCGGGCTGCCACGGGTCCTGCAGGTGCGCGAGGCCGCCGACCTGCCGGTCGGCCGCGCACGCGTACTGGGTCAGGTCGTTGGTGCCGATGCTGAAGAACTCCACCTCCGGCGCGAGGTCGCGGGCGCGCAGCGCGGCGGCGGGCACCTCGATCATGACGCCGGGATGCTCGATGCCGGCTTCGCGGCAGGCTCCGGCGAAGAACGCGGCCTCCGCCGCGTCCGTCACCATCGGGGCCATGACCTGCAGCTTCACGCTGAGCCCGGCGGCGGCGCGGGCGAGGGCGGCGAGCTGGGCGGTCAGCACGTCCGGGTGCCGGCGCGCCATCCGCAGCCCGCGCTCGCCGAGCGCCGGGTTCGGCTCCTCGCCGGGGGGCGGGAGGAACGCGAGGGGCTTGTCGGCGCCGGCGTCGAGCGTCCGGACGACCACGCGGCCCTCCGGGAACGCCTCCAGCACCTTGCGGTAGGCGTCCTCCTGCTCGTCGTCGGACGGCGGCACCGAACGGTCGAGGAACAGGAACTCGGTGCGGTACAGGCCGACGCCCTCCGCACCGTTCGCCAGCGCGGCGTCGAGGTCCTTCGGGCCGCCGACGTTCGCCAGCAGCGGGACCGCGTGGCCGTCCTTCGTCGCGCCCGGCCCGGACGTCTCCGCGAGCGCGGAGTCGCGGGCCGCGCCGGCGGCGAGCGCCGCGGCGACCTCGGCCTCGGTCGGGTCGGGCCGGACGGTCCCGGCGGACCCGTCCACGAGGACGCGGGTGCCGTCGGCGAGGTCCGTCGCGCCCGGCAGCGCCACCACGGCCGGCACGCCCATCGTGCGGGCGAGGATCGCGGTGTGGCTGGTCGGGCCGCCCTCCTCGGTGACGAACGCGACGACCTGCGCCGGGTCGAGCACCGCGGTGTCGGCGGGCGCGAGGTCCCGCGCGACCAGCACGAACGGCTCGTCCGACTCCGGCACGCCGGGCATCGGCAGGTCGAGGAGTCGGGCGATGGCGCGGTCCCGGATGTCGTCGAGGTCGCTGACCCGGGCGGCCATGTACTCGCCCGCCCCGGCGAGCATCTCCCGGTACACCCCGAACGCCTCGAACACGGCGCGGGCCGCGGCCGTGCCCTCGCCGATCTTGGCGGTGACGCCGTCGGCGAGGCCGGGGTCGCGGGCCATCAGCGCCTGCGCGTTCAGCACGTCATGGCCGTCGGTGTTACCGGCCGCCGCCGCGCGCGCGCCGCGCTCCTCCAGATCCGCGGCGACGGCTTCGAGCGCGGCCAGCGCGCCGTCCCGTTCCGCGGCGGCGTCGCCGCCGTGCCGGGAACCGGCGTCCGGCTCCGGGACGGCGCCGGCGATGCGCCGCACCGGCCCCGCGCCCACCCCCGGGCTGACGCCCGCGCCGCGCAGGACCTCAGGCACCTTCCGGCTCCGGCGTGGACAGCAGCGCCTCCAGGCTGTCCAGCAGCTCGTCGGCGCCCTCGCCGTCGGCGGACAGCACGACCTCCTCGCCGTGCCGGGCGTCCATGCCGAGCACCGCGAGGATGCTCTTGGCGTTCACCGGCGAGCCGCCGCGCTTGGCCACGGTCACGTCCATCGGCGCCTTGGCCGCGGTCTGGACGAACAGCGCGGCCGGCCGCGCGTGCAGCCCCACCCTGGACTCGATCTTGACGTTGCGCTCGCTCACAGAATCTCCCTTGCGGCGCCGCGCACCCGCAGCGCGGGGCCCGGCTCGACATTGACTTCCTTCAGGTCCGCGACGACGTGGTCCGCCTCGGCGAGCGCCGCCACCGGCTGGGTGGTGGCGACGCCGACGCAGGCCATCCCGGCCGCCTTCACGGCCGCGACGCCCGCGGGCGCGTCCTCGAACCCGACCGCCTCCCCCGGCGGGACGCCGAGGTCGCGCGCGGCGGCCAGGTACCCCTCCGGGTGCGGCTTGCCGGTGACGACGTCCCCGGCGGTCACCACGATGTCCATCAGGTCGCGGACGCCCAGCGCGGCCAGCAGCCGCTCGGCGTAGGGGCGCTGCCCCGACGTGACGACGGCCAGCGGGACGCCCGCGTCCGCCAGCGACCGCACCAGCTCGACGGCCCCCGGCACGGGGACGTCCGCCGGGATCCCGTCCGCCGTCTCGTACGACACCGCCTGGTCGAACAGCTCCTCGGCGGTGCGGCCGGGGAACAGGTGCGCCAGGTCCTCCAGCACCTCGATGCCGCGGCGCCCGGCGAACGAGGAGATCAGCTCGTCGTCGTACGGCACGCCGTGCGCCTCGAACAGCCGCGCCCACATCACCCGGTTGCGCGGCTCGGTGTCCATCAGGGTGCCGTCGAGGTCGAACACCGCCGCGCGCAGGCCGATCAGCGCCATCCGGTCAGCTCCATGTGAACAGCTCGGCCCCCTTGACGACCTCGCCCGCCTCGACGACGTCCGACAGCGCGTCGGCGCCGGCGTCCAGCGCCACCACGGCGCAGATCGGCGAGCGGCCGCCCGCCTCGATGACGGCGGGGTCCCAGGCGACGACCCGCTGGCCGGCGGTGACCTGGTCGCCCTCGGCGACCAGCAGCTCGAACCCCTGGCCCTTGAGCTTGACGGTGTCGATGCCGAGGTGCACGAGGACGCCGTGCTCCTCCTCGTCCACCACCACGTAGGCGTGCGGGTGCAGCTTGACGATCTTGCCGGTGACCGGGGCGATGGCGTGGCCGGGGCCGCGCTCGGGGTCGACGGCGGTGCCCGGGCCGACCATGGCCTGGGCGAACACCGGGTCCGGGACGCCGGCGAGGCCGACGACCCGGCCGGCGACCGGGGACAGTACTCGGGTCATGAGCGGGGGTTTCCTTCGGGTCAGTCGAGGATGTCCTCGATGTCGCTGGCGATGGTGTCGGCCTCCGGGCCGACGACGACCTGCACGACGGTGCCGCTGCGCATGACGCCGAACGCGCCGGCCTTCTTCAGCGCCGCCTCGTCGACCTTGCCGCCGTCGGAGACCTCGGTGCGCAGCCGGGTCGCGCAGGGCTCGATCTCCACGATGTTGTCGGCGCCGCCCAGCGCGGCGACGATGGCCTCGGCCTTGTCCATGTCGTTCTCTTCTCTCGGTGCGTCCGGTCAGTCCGTCTGGGTGACCTTGTTGAGGCCGCGCGGGACGTCGGGGTCGACGCCGAGCCGGCGGGCCAGGTTCTCGACCATGATCTGGCCGGGGACGATGAGGCCCAGCGGCGCCACCCATTCGGGCAGCCCCGGGCCGGGCAGCGCGGCGGTGCAGGCCCGCGCCAGCCCGTCGCCGCCGCCGACGCCGAACGCCCTGGCGCCGGCGCTCTCGACGCGGCGGGCCAGCGCGATCGTGCCGGGCAGCGTCGGGCCGGAGTCGGCCGCGACGAGCAGCGCGGGGGTCTGCTCGTCGACCACGGCGATCGGGCCGTGCAGCAGGTCGGCGTAGGACAGGCCCATGGCGTGCAGGTAGCACGCCTCCTTGATCTTCAGCGCGAGCTCCAGCGCGGTGCCGAACGCGATGCCGCGCCCGGACACGACCGCGCCGGGGACCTTCGCCAGCTCCTCGACGATCGCGGGCAGCGCCGGGGACGCCTCGGTCTCCGCGATCATCCGCGCGACCTCGTCGGGGACGCGGCGCAGGTCGTCGACGGCGACGTCGGCGCCGAGCCCGAGGCCGAGCACCGACAGCGCGGCGAGCTGGGTGGTGTAGGTCTTGGTGGCGGGGACGGCGATCTCGTCGCCCGCCTCGGTGATCAGCGCGACCTCGGCGGCCTCCGCGAGCGGCGAGCCGGCGCCGTTGGTGACGGCGACGGTGCGGGCGCCGCAGTCCCTCGCCCAGTCGAGGGTCTCGACGATCTCCTCTGTCTTGCCGGACTGGCTGATCGCGACGGCGAGCACGCCGGACAGGTCCAGGCGCCGCTTGTAGGTCGTCGCGATGGACGGGGCGGCGAGGGTGGCGAGCCGCCCGGCGTGCGACTCCACCAGGTAGCGGCCGTACACGGCGGCGTTGTCGGACGAGCCGCGCGCGATGAACAGCACCTGCCGCGTCTCGCGGGCGAGCGCCCCGATGTCGGGCGTGCGCGGCAGCAGCGCGTCGATCGTCCGGCGCAGCGCGTCGGGCTGCTCACCGATCTCGGCGCGCATCAGACTGGTCATGATCCCCCTCCGAAGAGTTCCTGCCCGTTGATCCAGGTCGTACGCGCCCGGTGGTCCGGCCCGAGCCAGACGAGGTCGGCGGCCGCGCCGGGCGCGATGCGGCCGAGGTCGGGGCGGCCGATGAGGTCGGCCGGGACGCGGGTGGCGGCGTCGACCGCGACGGCCGGGTCGAGGCCGAGGCCGATCGCGTTGCCGACCGCCTCGTCGAGGCGCAGGCCGGAGCCGGCGATGGTGCCGTCGGCGCGCAGCGGCGGGCCCTGCTCGGGCATGGTGATCGGCTCGCCGCCCAGCTCGTAGGTGCCGGGCGGCATCCCGGCGGCGGACGCGGCGTCGGTGACGAGCACGACGCGTCCCGCGGCGGCGCGGAACACCAGCCGGGCCGCCTCCGGGCCGACGTGGTGCAGGTCGAGGATGAGGCCGGGGTGCAGCCGGTCGTCGATGAGCGCCTGGACGGCCACGCCGGGGTCGCGGTGGTGGACGCCGCTCTGCGCGTTGAAGATGTGGGTGACCTTGCGGGCGCCGGCGCCGGCCGCGGCGGCGGTCTGCGCGGCGGTCGCGTCGCTGTGCCCCACGCTGACCAGCACCCCGGCATCGGTGAGGCGGCGGATCGCGGCGAGCGCGCCGTTCCGCTCGGGCGCGAGGGTGACGAGCTTGACGAGCCCGGTCTCCAGCAGCGTCTCGATCGCCTCGGGCGTCGGGTCGGTGAGGTGCGCGGCGTTGTGCGCGCCCTTGCGCTTCTCGGAGAGGAACGGCCCCTCCAGGTGGACGCCGAGCACGCGCGCGCCGGGCGGCAGCTTGGGCAGCAGGTCGCGGGTGCGGCGCAGCGCCTCGGCCTGCGTCGCGACGGGGGCGGTGATGAACGTGGGCAGGAACGAGGTCACGCCCGTCTCGGGGAGCCGGGTGACGACCTCGCGCCAGCCGGTCTCGCCGGCGTCCACCATGTCGTGGCCGAAGAAGCCGTTGACCTGGAGGTCGACCAGACCGGGGGCGAGCAGCCCGTCCGCCAGGTGCACGTCGGCGCCCGGCGGGACGCCCTCGCCCGCATCGGTGATGACACCGTCCTCGACGCGGACGTATCCCGGGGAGACGACGCGGGTAGGACCGTCCGCGGGGGTCATGATCACGCGCTCCGCGGTGATCAGCAGTGATGCCATGGGGGTGCACTCTCCGTGATGCGACCGGCCGCCGCCTGCGCGGCGAACTGGTCTAGTCCGGACTAGACCAGTACGCACCATACTCCACGAATCGGATGGAGCTAAAGATGTCGGCCCGAACTCATCCGGGATCGGCCCGGGACGCCTGGTCGGCGACGTTCGCGGTGCTGCAGCGGATCGGCCGCAGCCTCATGCTGCCGATCGCGGTGCTGCCCGCCGCCGGGATCCTGCTCCGCCTCGGCCAGCCCGACCTGCTCGGCGCGGACGGGCTCGGCGCCGACCGGGTCGCCGAGGTGTTCGCCGCCGCCGGCGGCGCGCTGCTGGACAACCTCGCGATCCTGTTCGCGGTCGGCGTCGCGATCGGGTTCGCGAAGAAGTCCGACGGCTCCACGGCGCTCGCCGCCGTGGCCGCCTACCTCGTCTTCGACCGCGTCTCCAAGACGATGTTCGCGCACAGCTCGGCGTTGAAGGACAGCGTCGTCCAGCTCGTCCGGCAGGAGGACGGCTCCCTCAAGGAGACGATCGGGTACGGGCTCATCAACCCGACGCAGGTCATCGGCGGCATCGCGGTCGGGCTCATGGTCGCGCTGCTGTACCAGCGGTTCTACCGGATCAAGCTGCCGTCGTGGCTGGCGTTCTTCGGCGGCCGCCGGTTCGTCCCGATCGTCAGCGCCGCCGCCGCGCTCGTCCTCGGCGTCGTCGTCGGGCTGATCTGGCCGACGCTCGGCGGGTGGATCAACGACTTCGGCGACTGGATCACCGGCGCGGGCGCGGCTGGCGCGGGCGTCTACGGGGTGGCGAACCGGCTGCTGCTCCCGTTCGGCCTGCACCACATCCTCAACTCGCTGATCTGGTTCGTGTTCGGGTCGTACAAGGGCCCGCAGGGCGTCGTGCACGGCGAGATCAACCGGTATTTGGCGGGCGACCCGCACGCCGGGACGTTCCTCGCCGGGTTCTTCCCCGTGCTGATGTTCGGGCTGCCCGGCGCGGCGCTGGCGATCTGGCGGTGCGCCGAACCGGACCGGCGCGGCGCCGTCGGCGGGCTGATGATCTCCGCGGCGCTGACCGCGTTCGTCTGCGGCGTGACCGAGCCGATCGAGTTCTCGTTCATGTTCGTCGCGCCGCTGCTGTACGGGATCCACGTCGTGCTGACCGGCGTCTCGATGTACCTGCTCGCGGCGGCGCACGCGCAGCTCGGGTTCAGTTTCTCCGCCGGGCTGATCGACCTGCTGCTGAACGCGACCAAGAGCAACACCCGCCATCTGTGGTACGTCGTCGGGCTCGGCGTGGTCTACTTCTTCGTCTACTACCTGGTCTTCAGCTTCGTGATCAAGAAGTTCGGACTGGCGACGCCGGGCCGCGAGCCGGTCGAGGACGCGCCGCCACAGGCCCGCCCGGACGCCCCGCCGGAGCCCGCCACATGAGCCCTGACCTGCACGTTCACCTGATCTTGCCGCCCCGGGGCCGTGACCCGGTCGTTACGGTTCTGTGCATTGACACGACTTTCTATGATGTGGTCTAGTCCGGCCTAGACCAGTACGAACCAAGTCGATTCACGCGTCACCCCATCATTCCCGTCAATCCCGTCGATACGGCCGCAGAGGCCATCGAGGACACCCCCAGTGACGACCATCGATCCGCACAGCCCCGTCCCGAAGTACTTCCAGCTGCGCGCCATCCTGCTCGACCTCATCGAGAGCGCCGAGCTGCCCGTCGACGCCCCGATCCCCTCGGAGCGCGAGCTGTGCGTGCGGTACGGGCTGTCCCGCATGACCGTCCGGCAGGGCGTCGACCAGCTCGTGTCGGAGGGGCGGCTGTACCGCGTCCCCGGCAAGGGCACCTTCGTCGCCCGGCCCAAGATCGAGATGCCGCTGCGGCTCGTCTCGTTCACCGAGGACATGCTCGCGCGCGGGCTGCGGCCCGGCGCCGTCGACCTGGACCGCCGCACCGTCCCCGCGGACGCCCGGCTGGCCCGGATCTTCGAGGTCGAGCCCGGCACCGAGATCCACGTGATCGAGCGGCTGCGCACCGCCGACGGCGATCCCATGGCGCTCGAACGCGCGCACATCCTCGCCTCCCTCGCCCCCGACCTGCTGGACCGCCGCCTCGCCGACCGCTCCCTGTACGGCGTCCTCGAAGCGGTGTACGGGCTGGTCTTCGACGCCGGCGACCAGACCATCGACGCCAGCCTCGCGGACGCGGCCGACGCCAAGCACCTGCAGATCCCCAAGGGCAGCGCCGTGCTGCTCCTGCAGCGCCGCTCCTACACCGGCGGCGTCTGCGCCGAGCTGGGCGTGTCCACCTACCGGGCGGACCGCTACCAGATCCACACGGCACTCGGAAATCCCCCGCCGCACTCCTGACACACCCCTGAGGAGGGACCTCCCGATGACTTCGACCACCGTGGACGCCGCGCCGCGGCGGGGGTCGCGCGCCCTCGCGGTGCTGCAGCGGATCGGCCGCAGCCTCATGCTGCCGATCGCCGTGCTGCCCGCCGCCGCGCTGCTGCTCCGCTTCGGCCAGCCGGACATGCTCGGCAAGGACGGCCTCGGCTGGATCCGGGTCGCCGAGGTCGTCGGCGGCGCCGGCCAGGCCCTGTTCGACCACCTGCCGCTGCTGTTCGCGGTCGGCGTCGCGATCGGCTTCGCCAAGAAGTCCGACGGCTCCACCGCGCTCGCCGCCGTCGTCGGCTACCTGGTCTTCGACCAGGTCACCAAGATCATGTTCTCGCACTCGGCCGACCTCAAGGGCCAGGTGCTGATCACCAAGGTGACCGACGGGACCGCCGCGCCGGCCATCGACTTCGGCGCCAAGAACCCGACGGACGTGCTCGGCGGCATCCTCATCGGCGTCGTCGCCGCACTGCTCTACCAGCGCTTCTACCGGGTGAAGCTGCCCACCTACCTGGCGTTCTTCGGCGGCCGCCGGTTCGTCCCGATCGTCACCGCGCTCGCCGCGCTGGTCCTCGGCGTGCTGATCGGCTTCATCTGGCCGGTGTTCGGCGGCTGGCTCACCGACTTCGGCAACTGGATCACCGGCGCGGGCGCCGCGGGCGCCGGCATCTACGGCGTCGTCAACCGGCTGCTGCTGCCGTTCGGCCTGCACCACATCCCGAACTCGCTCATCTGGTTCGTGTTCGGCTCCTACAACGGCCCGGACGGCGTCGTGCACGGCGAGATCAACCGGTACCTCGCCGGCGACCCGCACTCGGGCGGCTTCCTCGCCGGGTTCTTCCCGGTGCTGATGTTCGGCCTGCCCGGCGCCGCGCTCGCGATGTGGCGCGCCGCGCCCCCGCACCGCCGCTCCGCGGTCGGCGGCATCATGATCTCCGCCGCGCTCACCGCGTTCGTCACCGGCGTCACCGAGCCGATCGAGTTCGCGTTCATGTTCGTCGCGCCCGTGCTGTACGCGGTGCACGTCGTCCTCACCGGCGTCTCGATGGCGATCCTCAACGCCGCCGGGGCCCAGCTCGGCTTCGGCTTCTCGGCGGGCGGCATCGACATGCTGCTGAACGCGTCGAAGGACAACACCAAGGGGCTCCCGCTCATCATCGGCATGGGCATCCTCTATTTCGTCATCTACTACTTCCTGTTCAAGTTCCTGATCGTGAAGTTCAACTTCGCGACGCCGGGACGGGAACCGGAGGACGTGGAGTCCGTCGCCGCCGACCCGGGCTCGAACCCGGAACTGGCGGGCGGCGGGAAGAAGCCGTCCCGCCGCCGCAAGCCGGACGCGCAGGAGGCCGAACCCGCCGAGTCCCCGTCCCCGACGACCAGCTGACCTGCATCGTCGCCCCATCAACGGCGGCGGGACGCTCTTTCCGGAGCGCCCGCCGCCGTTCCATTCGCCAGGCAAGCCGTTCTGCTGTCGCGCGATCATCCGCTCCCGCACGCAAGCCGTTCTGCTTCCGCGCACGCCGTCTGCTTCCACGCAAGCCGTTCGCTTCCGCGCGGGCCATCCGCTTCCGCGTAGCTGTTCTGGGTCCGCGCGGGCCCTCCGCTTGCGTTCGAAAAGACGCCCCACCCGCCCGGGGGCGGACCTCGCTACCGCCCAAGTCAACCCCTCGCCGGCCTCCACCGCCTACAGAACCCCGTTCTGTGGATAACCCCGTCCCAGACGGCCGTCTGAGCAGCCACGACAGGGCGCCGGCGGACGGCCGGCTCGGCAAAAGTGGCCGCACCCGGCCATGGATGTATTTATTCGCCGCCTCGCGACTCCAGTTCAAAAACGAGTCGGGAGGTTCTCGATGCGTCACCGTCCAGCCAAGCGTCCTGCGGTCCGGGTCGTCCCATACCGCGCCGTTCCGTCACGCACCGTTCCGCCACGCGCCGTGCCGTCACAGCGGACGGACGGTGCCCTCGCCCTCAACCCCGCCCAGGCGAGTGCGAGGCAGCGAGCCGCATCGTCCGAGCAGAAGCCCGAGGCTCCACCGGGCAGCGTTGTGCGGCCGGTTCATCGAGCGACGCCGGGGCCCCTGCGGGTGGTACGGCCCGGGGACGGGGTCGAGGCGGAGGTCCGGGCCGTCGCCGACACCACGCTGCGGATCGTCGTCGAAGTACTCGCCGGGACGCGACCGCCGCACCAGCTGTCGCTGGTAGCGGTGCCGGCGGTGTGCCGCGGCCTCGCGCCGCACCGCCGCGCGGTCCCCGGAGGGCGGCGGATCGTCCCGCCGCGGGTGCTGTCCAGCCGGTTCCAGCGGCCGTCCCCCACCGTCGCCGAGACGTCCGCCGTGGTCGTCGTCGCGGGACGCGTGCACGCCGTCGCGCTGCGCCTCCAGCACCTGCGCGGACGGTGGCGCTGCACGGCCGTCGAGACCACCGCCCCCTGACAGAGCCCCGGAACGCGTCGAGGCGGCCTCCCCGACATCCGGGAGGCCGCCTCGTCAGCGCGTGACCCTACTTCTTGTTGCGCGGGTCGCCGTGGCAGCGCTTGAACTTCTTGCCGGAACCGCACGGGCACGGGTCGTTGCGGTTCACGCCCGCGTACTCGTCGTCCGCCTCCTCGGTGTGGTGCTCCACGCCGCCCTCACCGTCGACGGTCGGCGCCGAGTAGTCCAGCTTCTTCGGACGCTTCGGCTCGTCGAGGCCCTTGGCGTGGATGACCGGCTCCTCGTCGGCCTCCGCCTCCACCGGGACGTCGTCGACCGGCTCCGCCTCCCCGGCGGCCGGGGCGGTCTTCGCGACCGACACCGGCTTCGCGCCGACCTGCGGGGCCTCCGGCTGCTCCTCCACCTCGACCTCGAGGTTGAACAGGTAGCCGACCGACTCCTCCTTGATGCCGTCGAGCATCGCGTTGAACATGTCGTAGCCCTCGCGCTGGTACTCCACCAGCGGGTCGCGCTGCGCCATGGCCCGCAGGCCGATGCCCTCCTGCAGATAGTCCATCTCGTACAGGTGCTCGCGCCACTTGCGGTCCAGCACCGACAGCACGACGCGGCGCTCCAGCTCCCGCATGACCTCGGGGCCGAGCTCCTCCTCGCGCTTGTCGTACGCCTCCTGCGCGTCGTCGCGGATCTTCGCGGCGAGCGTCTCCGCGTCCAGGCCCGAGATGTCGCCGCCCGCCTCGTCCTCGACGAGCTGGTCGACGGTGAGGCTGATCGGGTACAGCTGCTTGAACGCCTTCCACAGCTTCTCGAGGTCCCAGTCCTCGGCGAAGCCCTCGTTGGTGGCGCCCGCGACGTAGCCCGCGACGACCTCGTCGATCATCCGGCGGACCTGGTCGTGCAGGTCCTCGCCCTCCAGCACCTTGCGGCGCTCGGCGTAGATGACCTTGCGCTGCCGGTTCAGCACCTCGTCGTACTTCAGGACGTTCTTGCGCATCTCGAAGTTCTGCTGCTCGACCTGGCTCTGCGCCGAGCGGATCGCGTTCGAGACGATCTTGGACTCGATCGGCACGTCGTCCGGGATGTTCAGGCGCGTCATGATCGCCTCGACCCGGGCCGAGTTGAACAGCCGCATCAGGTCGTCCTCCAGCGACAGGTAGAACCGGGACTCGCCCGGGTCGCCCTGCCGGCCGGACCGGCCGCGCAGCTGGTTGTCGATGCGCCGCGACTCGTGCCGCTCGGTCGCGAGCACGTACAGGCCGCCGATCTCGACGACCTCCTCGTGCTCGCCCTTCACGGCCTCCTTGGCCTTCTCCAGCGCCTCCGGCCAGGCCGCCTCGTACTCCTCCGGAGTCTCCAGCGGCGACAGCCCGCGCTGGTGCAGCTCCAGGTCCGCGCGGAAGTCGGGGTTGCCGCCGAGCATGATGTCGGTGCCGCGGCCCGCCATGTTCGTCGCGACGGTGACGCCGCCCTTGCGGCCCGCCTCCGCGACGATCGCCGACTCCTGCTCGTGGTGCTTGGCGTTCAGCACCTGGTGCGGGATCCCGCGCCGCTTGAGCATCTTGCTCAGCTTCTCGGACTTCTCCACCGACGTCGTGCCGACCAGGACCGGCTGGCCCTTCTCGTGCCGCTCGGCGATGTCGTCGACCACGGCCTCGAACTTGGCCTGCTCGGTCTTGTAGACGACGTCCGCGACGTCCTGGCGGATCATCGGCTTGTTCGTCGGGATCGGCACCACGCCGATCTTGTAGGTCTTGTTGAACTCCGCCGCCTCGGTCTCGGCGGTACCGGTCATCCCGGACAGCTTGCCGTAGAGGCGGAAGTAGTTCTGCAGGGTGATCGTGGCGAGCGTCTGGTTCTCGTCCTTGATCGCCACGCCCTCTTTGGCCTCGATGGCCTGGTGCATGCCCTCGTTGTAGCGGCGGCCGTGCAGGATGCGGCCGGTGAACTCGTCGACGATCAGGACCTCGCCGTTCATGACGACGTAGTCCTTGTCGCGCTTGTACAGCTCCTTGGCCTTCAGCGCGTTGTTGAGGAAGCTCACCAGCGGCGTGTTCACCGAGTCGTAGAGGTTGTCGATGCCGAGGTAGTCCTCGACCTTCTCCACGCCGGACTCGGTGATGCCGACCGTGCGCTTCTTCTCGTTGACCTCGTAGTCGCCGGGGCCGTACTCGTCGACCTGCCCGGCGGTGCTCACCAGCTCCGCCCGCTTCAGCCGCGGGACGATCTTGGCGAACTCCGAGTACCACTTGGAGTTCTGCTCGGCCGGACCGGAGATGATCAGCGGCGTCCGGGCCTCGTCGATGAGGATCGAGTCGACCTCGTCCACGATCGCGAAGTTGTGCCCCCGCTGGACGCACTCCTCCAGGCTCCACGCCATGTTGTCGCGCAGGTAGTCGAACCCGAACTCGTTGTTCGTCCCGTAGGTGATGTCGGCGTTGTAGGCCACGCGGCGCTCGTCCGGGGTCATCTGCGGGAGGATGACGCCGACCTCGAGGCCGAGGAACTGGTGGACGCGGCCCATCCACTCGGCGTCGCGCTTGGCCAGGTAGTCGTTCACCGTGACCACGTGCACGCCCTCGCCGGACAGCGCGTTCAGGTACGCCGGGAGTACACAGGTCAGGGTCTTGCCCTCACCCGTCTTCATCTCCGCGATGTTGCCCATGTGCAGCGCCGCGCCGCCCATGATCTGGACGTCGTAGTGGCGCTGGCCGAGGACCCGCTTGGCGGCCTCCCGGGCGGTCGCGAACGCCTCGGGGAGCAGGTCGTCGAGGGACTCCCCCTCGGCGATGCGCTCGCGGTACTTGTCGGTCAGCTCACGCAACTCGGCGTCGGACATGTCGACGAAGTCTTCTTCGATCGAGTTGACCTGATCCGCGAGCTTCTTGAGCTTGCGCAGAATTTTTCCCTCGCCCGCACGAAGGATCTTATCGATGACTGGCGGCACTCTCGAAGGCTCCTTGCAGATCGTGGTTCACCGCTCCCGGCGGCACGCACACCACTCGTACGATGCCCATCGTAGGCGAGACCCAGAATGGTCTAGGTCACTCCGCAGCGCAATCCACGGCCCGTCCCGTTTGACGGACGGGGCCGGGGAGAAGATCTGAGGCACCATCGGAGGGAGGCTCAATGTCCGAAGAGTCGCACGGGTCCCACGCCGGCCGGCCGAGTTCCTGGGTCGCCGTCACGATCATCTTCATCGGCTTCGTGGTGGGCGGTGTCGCGCTCTGCAACGGCCCCATGTGGATCATGTTCTGGGTCGGTGTCGGGATCATCGTCCTCGGCCTGCTCGCCAGCTGGGCGGTCCACCTGTTCTCCGACGTGGTGCTGGACGCGCCGCGGGTGATCCCCGAGATCGTCGACTACACGCTCTTCGGCTCGCGCAGCGCGAAGCGGCGCGGCGGCGACGCCGGCGAGATCCTCGACCGCCCCACCGCCACCGACCCCCAGCAAACCCCCCACGGCTGACCGCCCACCCTTGCCTCCCGGGTCAGGCGGGGCCGGTTTTTAGGGCGGCGTCTATGAGGGTGCGGTCGATGCCGTCCGGGACGATCCGCTCGACGCGGACGTCGTCGCAGCCGACCCACGCCGCCGCACGCCACAGTGCCGTGGCCAGCGCCGCGGCGGACGCCTCGACGCGGCCGGCGGTCCTGGTGGCCCACGGCTCGAACGACACCTGGCGGGCGACGAGGGTGCCGCCCTCCCGTGCCGGGTCGACCCGGCCGAGCAGGCGCCCGCCGGCCAGCAGCGGCATCGCGAAGTACCCGTGGACGCGCTTGTCCTTCGGGACGTACGCCTCCAGCCGGTGGTCGAACCCGAACACGCGGGACGTCCGCGCCCGGTCCCACACCAGCGAGTCGAACGGCGACAGCAGCGTGGTGGCGTGCCGTCCGCGCGCCGGGGCGGCGAGGGCCTCCGGGTCGGCCCAGGCCTGCTGCTTCCAGCCCGCCACCTTCACCGGGACGAGCCCGGCCGCCTCGACGACCGCCGCCACCTGGTCCTGCTTGAGCCGGTAGTAGTCGGCGAGGTCGCCGCGCGTCGCCACGCCGAGCGCCCGCCCCGACCGGGCGACGAGGGCCGTCAGGCACGCCTCGTCGTCCGGGTCCTGCGCGAGCAGCTCCGCGGGGACGGCCCGTTCCGCGAGGTCGTAGACCCGCCGCCAGCCCACCCGCTCGACGCACACGGCCTCGCCGATGTCGAGCAGCCACTCGATGCCGATCTTGTGCTCGCTCCAGTCCCACCATTCGGCGCTGGCCTTGGCGCCGCCGAGCTCCTTCGTGGTCAGCGGGCCGTCGGAGCGCAGCCGGGCCCGGATCTCGTCGCAGACCCCTTCGGGGACCTTGTGCCAGCGCCAGCCCCGCCGCAGGTAGGCGCGGCGGCGGAACGCGAACAGCGGCCAGTCGCGCATCGGGAGGATCGACGCCGCGTGCGCCCAGTACTCGAACGCGCCGAACGAGCCGTTCCCCCAGTAGGCGGTCTCGATCGCGCCGCGCCCGACGGGCCCCAGGCGCGCGTACGGCACCAGCTCGTGCGACCGCGCCAGCACCGAGATGGTGTCGAGCTGGACGGCGCCGAGCCGTTCCAGCATGCCCGTCACGCCGCCTCTCGGCCGCGCGCCCAGGAACCCCTGGGCGCGCAACTGGAGCCGCCGTGCCTCGTCCGCGCTGAGCTCTGCCTCGACCACGCCCGCGATGCTAGGCCACAACACCGACAAAACCACATTGCCGGTAACCGGCCTCCGGTCAGGTGATCTCGAGGAGCTTCTCGCGGACGGCGTAGACGACCGCCTCCATGCGCGAGTGGAGCTGGAGCTTCTCGAGGATGTTGCGGACGTGGTTCTTCACCGTGTTCTCGGAGATGAACAGCTCCCGCGCGATCTCCCGGTTGCCGAGACCGCGGGCGACGAGCCGCAGCACCTCCATCTCGCGCTCGGTGAGGCGGGGCGCTGGGACCTGCTGGGTGCGCTCCTCGCTCCGCTTGGCGAGCGAGGCGAACTCGGTGATCAGCTTGGACGCCATCGACGGGCTGATCAGCGACTGTCCGCCGTGCACGGCGCGGACCGCCTGCGGGACCTCGTCGATCGAGATCTCCTTGAGCAGGTAGCCGCTGGCCCCGGCCTTGATCGCTTCGAAGAGGTCCTCCTCCTCGTCGCTGATCGTCAGCATCACGATCTTGGCGCTGGGCGCCGCGTCCTTGATCGCGGTGCACGCCTCGATGCCGCTGCGGCGGGGCATCCGGATGTCCATCAGCACCACGTCGGGCAGCAGGTCGCCGGCCATCTCGACCGCCTCGTGGCCGTCGCCGCCCTCGCCGATGACCTCGATGTCGTCCTCGGCCTGCAGCACCATCTCCAGGCCTCGGCGGAACAGCGCGTGGTCGTCGACGATGAGCACGCGGATCGGATCGGCCGCATCGCCCGGCCGCGCGGCCCGCCGCTCGGCGGGGGTGGCGGCGGCGCCGCCCTGCCGGGGCACCGTCACGGCTTCGCGAGCCTCGGGATTCTCGCTCACCTGAGTCGCGGCGTGGAGGAGACGCCGCTTCCCCCCTTCACTGTCAGTGATCTGAAACTACCGGAGGGTCGGGGCTCCAGGGTCGCCCCCGGAGTTCTTCGCGGGGCCCGGGGTCGCCCCCGGAACGGTCGGGCCGGGACCGCCCCGGCGCGATGCCGGCGGCGGCAACGCCCCTCAGCCCCTACGTTACGGGGTTTTCCGCCGTTCCCAGCGTCTCGCGGGGCCGACGTCTCCTGACAAAATCCGGGAGGGCCGGCCGGCCCGGACGCTCCACGTCACCCCGGCGGGGTGCGCGGGCCGTCCGGGGCCGTGCCGATCCCGGTGTCGCGTCCGCGTTCTCGGGCGCCGCTCCTCACTCCTCGACGAGCCTGATCACTCCGTAGTCCCAGCCCCTTCTGCGGTAGACGACCGAGGGGTGCCCGGTGGCCTTGTCGCGGTAGAGGAAGAAGTCGTGCCCCACGAGCTCCATCTCGAAGAGCGCCTGCTCGATGCCCATCGGCTCGGCCTTGTGGAACTTCTCGCGGACGACGACGGGCCCGTCGCCCTCCATCGGGATGGGGACGATGCTCTCGTCCGCCGGCGCCCCGGTCCGCGCGTCGCCGGTCTCCTCCTCGGCGACCGCCGTCGCCGTGCGCCCGCCGCCGGACGCGGGCTCGGGAGCGGTCATCGGCGTCGGCTCGGGGAGCGGTTCCATCGTGGCGAGCTTGGCGCGGCCCTTTCCGCCGTGGGCCTTGCGGCGCCCGCAGTCGCGGCGCAACCGCGACTCCAGCTTGTCGAGCGCCAGGTCGAGGGCTCCGTAGCGGTCGTCGGCGGCGGCCTCGGCCCGGATCACCGGGCCGCGGGAGCGGATCGTGAGCTCCACACGTTCGCGCTGGTCGGCGAGCCGCGGGTTGCGTTCCTCGGACACCTCCACATCCACGCGGATGACCTTCTGGTCGAGCCGCTCGATCTTGGCCAGTTTGCTGTCGACGTGCCGACGGAACCTGTCGTTGACCTCGGTGTGCCGGCCCCTCACGATGATGTCCACGCGGGACCCCCCTTCTCCCGGTTGCGATTCACGCCCGGTCCGGGACCCCTGACGGCCCCGAACGGGCACCACAGCACGGTGGGTCGCACCCGCCCGGCCGACCTGGTCTTCGTCCCCACATCCGCCTGCTGAGGGGCTCGCGGCGCTCTCGCCACTACTGCCCTTCTCCCGGTTCGGGGGATGTCGGATCCCTCGACGGGGCAGGACTTACCTCTAAGGCGCACCGTGATCGGTCGACGAGAAGTCGCCTTACGTGGGCCGTTTCGCCTGCGCCTGGCATCGGCTAGCCGGATCGTCTGCCGTGCTCCTGACGAGCACTGCGATCCGACGCAACCACGGACCCGGGCGGGTGCCATGTCAGGAACGCTAACCCCTTACGCCACGAATGTCAGGGGGGTGAGGCGAGGAAAAACTCACTGAACGTCATCGAGGGCCACCACTGCGCCGTCCCCCGCCCCGCCTCCGCCGCGCGCCGAGGACCGCGAAGGCCCCTGGTTCCGGGCGGTCCGCGCCGTTGTACCGCGCAGGTCAGGCCGCCGTACCCGCCCGGTGAGTTTGAGAAAATCTGTACCCCCGCGATGAAGCGATGTGACCCGAATTACCCCCTATGTCGCCGACGGGTGCCCGGTCGCCGATCGGCGCGGCTACGTAAGGTAGCTACCTGCCCTTCCAGGACGCCGGCGTGAAGAAAGCCACCAGCCCCGGCGCAGCGGGGTGGCCGCCACGGTCGCCGCCGCAACGACGTCCGCGCCCGCCGCCCGGAGCGCACGCGCCGCCTCGGCCAGCGACGCCCCGGTCGTGATCACGTCGTCGACCAGGACGACCCGTCGCCCCGCGAGGGGTGCACGCCCGACCGCCTCCAGCGCGCCGCTCAGGTTGTCCCGGCGCGCCTTGGCCCCGAGCCCTGCCTGGTCGGCGACCCGCCGGCACTGGCGCAGCCCGCCCACCGCGACCACCGGGACGCCGCCCGCCCGCAGCCGCCGCACGGCCACCGCCACGGCCTGCCTCATGGGATCGTGCCCGCGCCGCCGCGCCGCTCCGCGCCCCGACGGAACCCACACGACCGGCATGAGCTCCCCCAACGCCGCCAAGGCGCCGCCCACAACCGCCCCGCCCAGCGAGGCCGTAGAGGCACCACCCGGCGGCTCCGGCCCACCCGGTAGCCGGGCGGAGGCGGCGTGCGGCGGTAGCGGCCCGCCCGGCGAGGCCGTGGCGCCGCCGTGCGGCGCTCCAGCTGGCGAGGTCGCGGAAGCCCTTCGCAGCACTGGACCGCTCGGTGCGGGTGTGGTGGCGGTGTGGGGCGGGGCGGGTGGCTGTGGCTCCGGGAGGGCGGCGTCCACTGCTTTGGCCAGGGCCTCCCCTAGCGGGGTGGCCAGGGCCGTTCTCCCGTGCTCTTTGTAGGCGGAGAAGATCTTCTGGATGGGGCCCTCGTAGGCGGCGACCGTCCACAGGGGTGGAAGACCCGGGGGTGCCGGGCGGGCCGGCCGGGCGGGGCCGTACAGCGGCGCGGCGCAGGAGCCGCAGAGCAGGCCGGGCTCACCGCCGCAGCCGGCGCAGGTCTCGGGGAGCAGGAAGTCGATCAGGTCGCCGAAGAAGCTCATGGCCTCGACGATCCCGGCCGGCGCCGGCCCCCGGAAGGCCCTCGCCGAAATGTGGATAACCGGCCCGCGACGTCGTCCACATTTCCGTGTTCCGGGCGCAGAGCGTCGAACTTCGGGCTATGTGAGCGCGGCTCCGTGGTCAGTGGGCGTAGCTGGGGTCCCGGGCGGGGGTCGGGCAGATCCACTGGCTGTACGAGGTGACGGGCGGGCGCTGGCGGCACACCTGGTCCTTGCCCGACGACCACGTCCCGATCAGGACCGGGGAGCCCGGAGCAGCGGCGATGGTGCGGGGTTCGCCGAGGGCGCCGACGCCCATGGACGTGATGGCGCTCCCGTTCACGGGCATCAGGTACGGCAGCGTCTGGGAGTCCCGCTTGGCGCGGCCGAGGACGGCGAGCGTGTCGTAGTCGCGCCAGGCGAGGTCGACGGCGTCCTGGAGTTCGGACGAGACGGGCAGGAACGACCCCACGTCCAGTGACCCGTCGGGGGCGGTGGCGATCCGGCCCATCTGGACCTCGGGCCGCCCGTCGATACGGACGATGACGGCGGCGCGGACCCCGTCGCGGGCCACGTGGAACGCGAGCACCTGGCGTCCGCCGAGCCCCCAGTGGCCGGCCTTCACGGGCGCCTTGCCGGGCCGCCGGACCCACAGCCACGACGCCTTAGGAGTGCTCTCCACCGTCCACAGGGTGCCGTCCCGGCTCCAGGAGGGTGCGGTGAAGCGTGCGCCCTTGTGGGCGTTCAGCAGGACGTGGATGGACGGGCTGCCCGCGACGGGCCCGGTGGTGACGAGCTGGCGGCCGTCCGTGCTGAGGCCCGCGAGCTCCTGGTAGTTCGGCGATACGGCCGGGTGGGACAGGCGTCCGGCGGCGCCGGTGACGACGGGCTGGGCATGGTCGCCCTGGAGGGTGCCGATGAAGCCGGCGGTGGCGGCGACGTAGGCGGTCTGGCGGACCTGCTCGTCGGGGTCCTGGCCGTCCGGGGAGTTCCCGTCCCAGGAGTGGACGGACTGCGTGGCGTCGGAGCCGTCGGGCGTGACGGTCTCCCCGTCGATCTCCAGGCGCCAGCGTTTGATCTCCGACAGCTGCCGCAGCGTCCAGCTGAGCTGGGCCGACATGCGCTCCACGTTGCCGCCGCGGGCCTCCTGCGTGAGGTCGACGATCGCGAGGTCCTTGTCGATGCGGACGCTGCCGCCGCGCAGCCTGGTCCCCTTGGGGAAGGCGCTCTGCACGGCGCCGTTGAGCCAGGACGTGGGGCCGGACAAGAGGGCCTGGACGAGCTGGGTGGGCAGCGTCTCGCGGTCCACCACTGGCAGGAAGATGCCGTTAGGCACGAGGGTGTGCTCGTCAGGAGCGAAGAAGTACAGGTTGACCGTGCGCATAGCGCGCTCGACGTCGTCCTTGGTGAGGAACAGGCCGGCCTTGTCATTGCCGGGCAGGCCGGTGATGCGCCATACGCCCTGTTGGGTCTTGGCCAGCTGGAAGTCGGCTTCGAAGCTCTTGGGCGCGGCGGTGTACTGGCCGTCGGAGTCGATCGTGCCGAGCTGGTCGCCGGTGATGTGCACGGTGGCCTGGTTGGCGGACGTCTGGTCCACGTGGGGATCGACCGTGCGGCTCGACAGGACGTCCACGTACGGCCGTAGGCCCGGGTCCCAGGCGTTGGGGGTGCTGAGGTACTCCTTGGCGACCTTGTGGCCGTCGTCGAAGCTCGCGGAGGCGGTGAGGAAGCCGGAGACGATCTGGGTGGGCCCCCAGTCGGGCTGCGGGCTGACGGGGATGAGGCGGACGTACGGGTCGTCGACGCGTTCGGCCTTCTCGGCGGGCTTGCCGGTGACGACCTGCCCGCCGGTGGGGACGTTGGCGCATCCGGTCGCGCAGAGGACGAGGACGGCCGCGACCGCGACGGCGGGCCGCACCCGCCGGTACCGGAGGCGCAGCGTCGTACGGCGGTCGCCGGTCAATCCCCCGCCTCCAGTTCGGCGAAGAGGGGGCGCGCGTCGCCGGCCCCTGGCGGGACGAGCGGGAGGGGCGATCCGCGCAGTTCGGCCCCGGCGACGCGGGGCAGCGACAGGCGGAACTGGGAGCCGACACCGGGTTCTCCCCAGGCCTGGAGCCATCCGCCGTGCAACTGGGCGTCCTCCCGGGAGATGGACAGCCCCAGCCCGGTGCCGCCGGTAGTGCGCGCGCGAGCGGGGTCCGCGCGCCAGAAGCGGTCGAAGACCATCTGTCCCTCCCCCGGTTTGAGGCCGACGCCGTGGTCCCGCACGGCGACGGCGACGGCGTCGCGGTCGGCGGCCACCGACACCACGATGTCCTCGCCCTCGCCGTGCTCGACGGCGTTGACGACGAGGTTGCGCAGGATGCGCTCGACCCTGCGGCGGTCCACCTCGGCCATGCAGGGCTCGCCTGGGAGCTGGAGGACGACCTTGCTGCCCTTGCGCTCGGCGAGGCCCTGGATGTCGCCGACGACGCGCAGGACCAGGTCGCGCATGTCGAGCGACTCGGCGTCGAGCGTGGCGGCGCCGGCGTCGTGGCGGCTGATCTCCAGCAGGTCGGCCAGCAGCGACTCGAACCGTTCGAGCTGGCTCTGCAGGAGCTCCGCGGACCGTCCCACGGCGGGGTCGTCGAAGGTGTCGCGGTTCTCGTAGAGCATGTCGGCCGCGATCCTGATGGTGGTCAGGGGCGTGCGGAGCTCGTGGGAGACGTCGGAGACGAACTGGCGCTGCAGCTGCGACAGGTCCTCCAGCTCGCCGATCTTCTCCTGGAGGTTGGCGGCCATGTCGTTGAAGGAGCGGGCCAGGCGCGCGAGGTCGTCCTCCCCGCGCACGCGCATGCGCTCTTCGAGCCGTCCTGCGGCGAGCCTCTGCGCTCCTTGGGCGGCCAGCCGTACCGGGATGACGACCTGGCGCGTCACCAGTGAGGCGATGGCGGCCAGGAGCAGCACTAGGACGACCCCTACGCCGACCATGGAGCGGCTCACGTTGGTGAGGGTTCGCTGCTCCTGGTCCAGGGGGAACAGGTAGTACAGCTCGAACTGGCCGGACTTGCCGCCCACGATGAGGCCGCGTTCGGACGGGTGACCGCCGACATAGGTGAGCTTGCCGTAGGTGTAGGCGCGCGCTCCACCGGGGGCGTGCTTCATCTCGTCCCTGAGCCGCTTGGGGACGCTCTCCTTGCGGAGCTCGTTGGTGGCGTACCCGTCGAAGTACTCCGCGGTGGTGTCGCGGATGTACACCTCGTACAGGCCGGACGGGCCGCTGCGCGCCTTCAGGCGGTTCACCACGGCGTTGAGGCGGCTGCCGTCCTCCGAGGCGGGCGACGTGCTGTTCCCCAGGTCCCGCTGTACCTGCGCCAAGCCCTCGTCCAGCTGGAGACGGGCCGCCTTGACCTTGCCGTCCATGAGCGCGGTCGACACTTGCTGCATCAGGAACACGCCCAGGATGGCCACCACGATCGCCGAGATGAACAGCGTGGAGGTGACCACCCGTACCTGGATGGAGCGGCGCCAGCGCATGTAGGCGCGGCTGGCCGTGCCGCGCAGGACGCGCCGCAGCGTCACCAGCCCGCACCGCACGAGCCGCTTCGCCCTCGTCATGTCGGCCTTCACGAGGGGTCCTGGCAGCGGGGGCGGGGTGGCGTGGCGATCATCGGCGTGGCGGTCATCGGCGTGCCGTTCCGGCTGTCACGAGGGGCGCGGGACCGGGGGGTCAGGCGGGCCCGGCCTTGTAGCCGACGCCGCGCACGGTGACGACGATCTCGGGCCGCTCGGGGTCCTTCTCGATCTTGGCGCGGAGCCGCTGGACGTGGACGTTCACCAGGCGGGTGTCGGCGGCGTGCCGGTACCCCCAGACCTGCTCCAGCAGGACCTCGCGGGTGAACACCTGGCGGGGCTTGCGGGCCAGGGCGACCAGCAGGTCGAATTCCAGCGGGGTCAGCGGGATGTGCCGGTCGGCGCGCTTCACCGAGTGCCCGGCCACGTCGATGGTGATGTCGCCGATCTGCAGGGTCTCGGGGGCGGGCTCGTCGGTGCGGCGCAGGCGCGCGCGCACGCGGGCGACCAGCTCCTTGGGCTTGAACGGCTTGACGATGTAGTCGTCGGCGCCCGATTCGAGGCCGAGGACGACGTCGACGGTGTCGCTCTTGGCGGTCAGCATGACGATCGGCACCCCGGACTCGGCGCGGATCTGCCGGCAGACGTCGATGCCGTCGGCGCCCGGCAGCATCAGGTCCAGCAGCACCAGGTCGGGCCGGGTCTCCCGGAACGCCTCGAGCGCCTTGTCGCCGTCGTGCACGAACGACGGCTCGAAGCCCTCGCCCCTCAGCACGATGCCGAGCATCTCGGCGAGCGCGAGGTCGTCGTCGACGACCAGTACACGTCCTCTCATGGCCCTCATCGTCACAAAGTCGGGGTTCGGTGGAGTGGGGTGAGACGCTCCGGCCCCACCTCGCCAGGGAGAGATATGCCTTGGCGTGCAAGGTTACCTGCGTTTGCCTCGTACATGACTCCTCCAGGCGTCCGGTGGCCGCCCCGTGACGCGCCCCAGGGCGCGGCATGGCGAGAGGCCCGCCTTATGCGCGCCTTATGCGTCACCCCATACAAGGGCGGGATTGTAAACGGGACTCCCGAAACACATGCCAGGTTGTCCGGGATCGGAAGCTTTCGTCCCTGTGCGCGCCCGTCAGGGCGCAGATCGTCATCGACCGGGCCCGTGTCGGCATATGCGGCGGCTCGCCCGTGACAGGATGACCTGACCGGCGGCCGCGGCCACCATGGGCCGTCCACGCCGGGACACCCCCGCCGAAGACCGCAGGGAGCCGACATGCCGGGACCGGACGGCTGGGACGACGACGCGGACGCCGACGTCCCGTTCCGCCCCATGTCCATCTCGGAGATGCTGGACGGGGCGATCGCCGGGATCCGGCGCCGCCCGCGCACGGCCCTCGGCACGGCGCTGGCGTTCAGCGCGGTGATCCAGGTGGCGAGTTCCGTCGCCGCGTACTTCTTCATCGGCAACGAGGCCCGCGACGAGGTCACGCCGGGGCTGCTCCTGCGGTCGTTCGGGGCGCAGATGACCCTCGCCGTCATGGGGCTGGTGCTGTCGGCCTACGGGATCCTGGTCCTGTCGGGGCTGCTCGCGCCGATCCTGGGGCGGGAACTGGTGGGCCTGCCGATCGCGCCCCGGCAGGCGTGGCGGGACGCCAGGCCGCGGCTGGGACGGCTCGCCGCCACGGCGGCGGTGGTGCTGCTGGTGCCGCTCGCCGCGATGATGGCGCCGATCGTGCCGTTCATCCTCCTGGTGGCCTCAGGTGCGCATCCGGCCCTGGGGGCGGTGGCGGCGATCGTCGGCTTCCCCGTCGGCATAGGGCTGATGGTGTGGTCGTACATCCTGCTGGTCCTGGCCGTACCTGCCGTGGTGCTGGAGCGTACGAGCGTCGGTGGCGCCCTTAAACGGGCCCGGGTGCTGTCCAAGGGCCGGTGGTTCCGCACATGCGGGACGCTGCTGCTGGCGATCCTCATCACGGTGTTCATGGGGTTCTTCGCCTTGCGCATCCCGTTCCTGGTCATCCAGCTGATCTTCTTCGGGATCGGCTCGGACGGCGGCTCGACGTTGGGCTCGCTCGCGGTCGACACGGCGGGCCGGATCATCAGCTGGGCGGTGGTCCTGCCGTTCGACGCGGGGGTCATCGCGCTGCTCTACATGGACCGCCGTATGCGCCGTGAAGGTCTCGACCTGGACCTGCGTACGAGGGGACGGTCCGCCGCCGCGCTGGCGGCCGCTTCCGGCCGTGACACCGGTGGCGGTAGTGGCCCCAGTGGCGAAGGTGGCTCCGGTGACGGAAACGGCCACACGGACGACGGCGATAGCGAAGGCTTCATCGACCTGTGGCGGCCCCGCCCCGCAGGCGCCTGGCATGGAACCGGATCGGAAGCGGGGGCGCGCCGGTGACGCTCGACCCGATCGGCCGCGACGAGGCCCGCGAGATGGCGCGCCGTGAGCTGGACAAGCAGATCTACCAGCGGGACAAGCCGTCCTGGCTGGAGCGTGTGTGGGACAGATTCTCCGAGTGGCTCCAGAAGCTGTTCAGCCACGCCTCCCATCCGAACGCGCACGGCAGCGGCGGCGGATGGTTGTCCATAGCCGTCATCGTGGTGATCGCCCTGGTGGCGGTGGGCCTGGTGGTGTGGCTCATGTGGGACCGGCGCAATCCGCGTTCCAGGAAGGACCCGCTGCTGGAGGACAAGCCCTCGACCGCCCTCGACCACCGCGAGGCCGCGGAGCGGCTCGCGGCCGAGGGGCAGTGGGCCGAGGCCATCCGGGAGCGGCTCCGCGCCATCGCCCGCGACCTGGAGGAGCGGGCCGTGCTCGCGCCGCGCCCGGGGCGCACGGCGGACGAGCTGGCGGCGGAGGCGGGCGAGGCGGTGCCCGAGCTGGCGGACGCGCTGCGCGCCGGCGTGCGGGTCTTCGACGACGTCTGGTACGGCGACCGTCCGGGCACGGCCGACAGGTACGCGCAGGTCAAGGAGCTTGACGAGAGGCTGCGCGCAGCACGTCCGAAGCCGCTGGAGTCCGACGGCCTCACGCCCGCAGGGGTCGGCGCCGACGATCCGGACGGAGGCACGCGATGGTGATGCAGTCGCCGGCGCGCGCGCACGAGGCGGGCGGTGGGACGAACGGCGGCGGCGCGGGCGGCGAGGCGTCCGCCCGGCAGGTCGCCGGTCGCCGCTGGCGGTCGGCGCGCGGCGTGGTGGCGGCGCTGCTCGCGATGGCCGTGATCGCGGTCATCCTCGCGGCGCTGCGCCCGTCCGGCTCGCCCGACCGGCTCGACCCGACGTCCCCGAAGAGGGACGGCTCGCGCGCGCTCGCGGAGATCCTCAAGCAGCACGGGACGCCCGTAACGGTGGCGAGGCACGCCGCACAGGCCGTCGACGCGTCCGGCCCCGGCACCGTCATGGTGGTGACGCGCAGCGAGCGGCTCACCCAGGACGACATCGACCGGATGCGGGGCGCGCAAGGGGACCTGCTGCTCGTCGAGCCGACGGCTCCCGTGCTGGAGGCGCTCGCGCCGGGCGTGGAGATCCAGAACACCAGCTTCGCCAGTACGGCCGACCCCGAGTGCTCCCTGCAGGCCGCCACGCTGGCGGGCTCGGTGACGTTCGGCCAGTCGCAGACCTACGAAGTGTCCGGCAACGCCGTCTCCTGCTACGAGGTGGACCAGGAGGCCCGCCTAGCGCAGGTGCAGGACGGTCCCAGGACCGTCACCGTGCTGGGCTCCAGCGCGCCGCTCACCAACCAGCACCTCGCGGAGGAGGGCAACGCGGCGCTGCTGATGAACCTCGCCGGGGCGCGCCAGTCCGTGGTGTGGCTGGCGCCCGACATCCCCACCGAGGGCGCCGGCGCGGGGCAGGAGTCGCTGACCGACCTGCTGCCGTTCGGCGTCAAGCTGTTCTTCCTGGAGCTGATCGTCGCGGTCGTCCTGGTGGCGCTGTGGCGGGGGCGGCGGCTCGGCCCGGTGGTGGCCGAGGCGCTGCCCGTGGTCGTCCGCTCCGCCGAGACGGTCGAGGGGCGCGCGCGCCTGTACCGGGCGAGCCGCGCCCGGGACCGGGCCGCCGGGGCGCTGCGCTCCGGCGCCCGCGAGCGCCTCGTCCCGCTCCTCGGCCTGCCGCGCAGCAGCGCGCAGGACCCCGCGGCCGCGCAGGAGATCGTCGCGGCCGTGGCCCGCCGGACCGACCGCGACGAGGCGTACGTCGGCGCGGCCCTGTACGGTCCCGAACCCGTGGACGACGCCGGGCTGATCGCCCTCACCTCCGTCCTCGACGACCTGGAAAGGCAGGTACGCCAGTCGTGAACCACCCTGTTGACCTCGGGAAGGACGACGTACCCGGCCCGCTGCCCGGCGACGCGCCGGCCGACACCCCGCCGGGCGCCGCGGGCGTGTCCGAGGAGATCCGGCGGCAGGCCGAGACGGCCCGCGCGGCGCTCGCGGCCCTGCGCGGCGAGGTGGCCAAGACGGTCGTCGGCCAGGACTCGGTGGTGACCGGGCTCGTCATCGCGCTGCTGTGCCGCGGCCACGTGCTGCTGGAGGGCGTCCCCGGAACCGCCAAGACGCTGCTCATCAAGACGCTGTCGCGGGCCCTCGACCTCGACTTCAAGCGCGTCCAGTTCACCCCAGACCTGATGCCGGGCGACGTGACCGGGTCCCTGGTGTACGACAACCGGACCGCGGAGTTCGAGTTCCGCGAGGGCCCTGTCTTCACCAACCTTCTGCTCGCCGACGAGATCAACCGGACGCCGCCGAAGACGCAGGCGTCGCTGCTGGAGGCGATGGAGGAGCGGCAGGTCTCGGTGGAAGGGGCGGCCCGTCCCCTGCCGGATCCGTTCGTGGTCTGCGCGACGCAGAACCCGATCGAGTACGAGGGCACGTACCCGCTGCCCGAGGCGCAGCTCGACCGGTTCCTGGTGAAGCTGACGGTGCCCGTCCCCACGCGGGACGAGGAGATCAGCATGCTGCAGCGGCACGCCGCGGGGTTCGATCCCCGCGACCTGTCGGAGGTGAAGGCCGTGGCGGGCGCCGCGGAGCTGGCCGCGGGACGCGCCGCCGTCCGGGCCGTGCACCTGGACCCGAAGGTCGCCGCGTACGTCGTGGACCTGTGCCGCGCCACGCGCCAGTCCCCGTCGCTCCAGCTGGGCGTCTCCCCGCGCGGGGCCACCGCGCTGCTGGCGACCTCGCGCGCGTGGGCGTGGCTGTCCGGCCGCGACTACGTGACCCCGGACGACGTGAAGGCGCTGGCCCGGCCGACGCTCCGGCACCGCGTGCAGCTGCGCCCCGAGGCCGAGCTGGAGGGCGCGACCGCCGACGGGGTGCTGGAGGGCATCCTCGCCCACGTCCCCGCTCCGCGCTGATGGCGCTCACCGGACGCCTGGGGCTGCTGGCGCTGCTCGGCGCGGTCGCGCCGATCCTGCTGCCGAGCTGGTGGACGCTGCTCGCGCTGTGGGGCGTCCTGCTGCTCGGGGTCTTGGTTGACCTCGCCCTGGCCGGCAACGTGCGGGCGCTGCGCTTCCACCGGTCGGGCGACACCAACGTCCGCCTCGGCGAGACGGCCCATGTGGCGCTCATCGTGGAGAACCTCGGGCGGCGCCGGCTCAAGGCGCGGCTGCGGGACGTGTGGCCGCCCAGCGCTGCCGCCGCGCCCCGGACGGTGCACGTGGACGTCCCCGCCGGGGAGCGCCGCCGCGTCGACATGGCGCTGACGCCGACGAGGCGCGGTGACCGTCGCGCCGTCACCGTCGTGGTGCGGTCTGTGGGACCGCTGGGGCTGGCCGCCCGCCAGCTGTCGCGGTCCGCGCCGTGGACGGTGCGCGCGCTGCCGGCGTTCCCGTCGCGCCGCCATCTGCCCGCGAAGCTGGCGCGGCTGCGGGAGCTGACCGGCGCGCACGTCGCGCTCATCCGCGGCCAAGGCACCGAGTTCGACTCGCTGCGCGAGTACGTCGACGGCGACGACGTCCGCTCCATCGACTGGCGGGCGACGGCGCGGCGCGCGGACGTGGTGGTGCGGACGTGGCGTCCCGAACGCGACCGCCGGATCTACATGGTGCTGGACACCGGCCGCACGTCCGCGGGCCGGGTCGGGGACATTCCGCGCCTGGACTGCTCCATGGACGCGGCGCTCCTGCTGGGCGCGCTGGCGTCCCGGGCCGGGGACCGCGTCGACATGCTGGCCTACGACCGGCGCGTCCGTACGCGCGTCGAGGGCGCGTCGCGCACCGACCTGCTGCCGGCGATGGTGCACGCGATGGCGCCGCTGGAGCCGGAGCTGCTGGAGTTCGACGCGGCGGGGATGGTGTCGACGCTGATGGCGCGGGTGCGGCAGCGGTGCCTGGTGGTCCTGCTGACCGAGCTGAACACCGCGGCGATCGAGGAGGGGCTGCTGCCGCTGCTGCCGCTGCTGACGGCCCGGCATCTCGTCATGATCGCGGCCGTGTCGGATCCGCGGGTCGGCGAGATGGCCGGCGCGCGCGGCGATCTCGCGGCGGTGTACGACGCGGCGGCCGCGGAGCGGGCGCGGGCCGAGCGGCGCCGGCTGACCGCCGAGCTCCGCTCGCACGGCGTCGAGGTCGTGGACGCGCCGCCTCAGGACATCGCTCCGGCGCTCGCGGACGCGTACCTCGCCCTCAAGGCCGCCGGGCGTCTCTGAACGGCTCAGCGAGCCTCTCAGCGGCGCCTGGACGGCCGCCGGAGGCCGCGGGGCGCCCGCCCGGACCGACGCCGGCGCCGGTCGATGGCGGTTTCACCTGGTATGACGCGTTCCACTCCGGGGGTCAGCCGGCGACTCCGGGGGTCAGCCGGCGACCGGGACGAGATCGGGGCGCAGCTCCGCGTCGCCGGTCTCGCCCTGCCGGGTGGCGCGGCGGCCCAGCACGATCACGTACCCGAGGAACGCCGTCTCGGCGACGACGCCGATCGCGATCCGCAGCCAGGTGACGTGCACCCAGCCGGTGACGAAGCCCTCGATCAGCCCGGACACCAGCAGCACGCCGACGAGCCCGATCGCGATGCTGATCGCGGCGCGCCCCTCCTCGGCGAGCGCTTGGCCGCGGCGGCGGCGCCCCGGGTCCACGACCGTCCAGCCGAGCTTCAGGCCCCCCGCGCACGCGAGGTAGACCGCGGTCAGCTCCAGCAGGCCGTGCGGCAGGATCAGGCCGAAGAACACGTCGCCCTTGCCGTAGGCGAACATCAGCCCGCCCGTGACGCCGAGGTTGATCTGGTTCATCAGCAGCACGTACACGGTGGGGATGCCCAGCAGGATGCCGAAGATGAGCGCGATCGCCGACACCCACGCGTTGTTCGTCCACACCTGGAACGCGAACGACGCGGCGGAGTGCTCGGTGTAGTAGTTCGCGAAGTCGTGCTCGACGAGGTCCCGGATCTCGTTCGGGGTGCCGATGCTCGACTGCACGTGCGGGCTGTGCACGACCCAGATCGCCAGGGCCAGCGCCAGCAGGTTGCCGAGGACCGCGTTGCCCAGCCACCACCACCGCATCCGGTAGGCGGCGGCGGGGAACGACACCGTCACGAACCGCGTGACGTCCCGCCACATCGGCGCGTGGGCGCCCGCCACGGCGGCCCGGCCGCGCGCCACCAGCGACGACAGCCGCCCCACCAGTTCGGGATCCGGCGAGCTCGACCGGACGACCGACAGGTGCGTGGCCGTCCGCTGGTACAGCTCGACCAGTTCGTCGGCCTCCACGCCGGTCAGCCTGCGGCCGCGGTTGATGAGCTGCTCGAGGCGCAGCCAGTCGGCGTTGTGCGCGGCCACATAGGCGTCGACGTCCACCCGGGGAGACTAACGCCTCGGCCCGCGAAGGCGGCAAGATGGACCGGCCCCGGCATTGGAGGATCAGGACATGGCCGAACTCGTCACCGGCGAGGCCGTCGCGCTCGACATCCGGGTCGCGCGGCTGGCGAGCCGGGGCTGTGCCCTGCTGCTGGACCTGCTGTTCCAGCTCATCCTGCTGAACATCGCCATCTACGTGACGGGCCTGACGGCCCTGGTCGCGGACGAGGCGTGGACCGTAGGGCTGTCCCTGGTCGCCCTCGTCGCCGTGATGGTCGGCTACCCGTGCGCGTTCGAGACCCTCTCGCGGGGGCGGACGCTCGGGAAGATGGCCATGCGGATCCGGGTCGTGGCCGACGACGGCGGGCCGATCAGGTTCCGGCAGGCGCTCGTGCGCGCGCTCGCCGGCTTCATCGAGTTCTGGACGCTCTACGGCGCGCCCGCGCTGATCACCTCGTTCTGCAACCGGCGCGGCAAGCGCCTCGGCGACCTGTTCGCCGGGACGATCGTCATCCAGGAGCGGATCCCGTCGTCCGGCCTCTTCGGCCCGGTCGCCGTCATGCCCCCGCAGCTGGCGTGGTGGGCGCGGTCGCTGGAGATCTCGATGCTCTCGGACGAGCTGGCGATGACGGCACGCCAGTACCTGTCGCGGTTCTGGGAGCTGCTGCCGGAGGTGCGCGACTCTCTGGGGCAGCGCATTGCGGCGCAGGTCGTCGCGGTGGTCAGCCCGCCGCCGCCTCCGGGCGTCCGCCCGGAGATCCTGCTGTCCGCCGTCCTGGCAGAGCGTCGCCACCGCGAGGAGTGGCGGCTGGCCCAGCGCCGGGCTCGCCGCCTGCGCCGTGCCGGGCAGGCGGGCTGGACGCAGGCTCCTGCTCCTGGCGCCGCCCCTGTTCCCGTCCCGGCGATGGCCATGGCCGGAACAGGCCAGCCTCCCCCGCCCGGGTGGCAGGGGCCTCCGTCCGGGCCGCCGCCGCGGCCCGCCCCGTACCCGCCGGGCCCTTACCCCACAGGCCCCTATCCCGCCTATCCCGCTGGCCCTCATCCGACGGGCTCGTACCCAGCAGGCCCTCATCCGACGGGCTCGTACCCGGCGGACCCGTACCCGGCGGGCCCTTACCCGACCGGGGGTTACCCGGTCGGGGGCCCTCCAGCAGGGCCCTATACAGGCGGCCAGTACGCGCCTGCCCCGTATCCGGTGCAGGGCACGCCGCCCGGCGCGTACCCCGGCGGCGGGCAGCCGGGCCGGTAGCCGCACCTTCCGTCGACGCCTCCCGACCAGCGGCGGGAGCGCCGCGTTGTCATCTACCGCCGTAAGCCGGCGCTGTTGTTGTGCATTTCTCCGACTTCCCGGGGATCCCCTCGCCTCCTAATATCCGAACAAATTTCACGTTCAGGAGGCGGGATGCGCGTCCGCAGTGCCCTCGGCCGGATCACCCTGACCACCGCGCTGGCCCTCGCCGGGACGGCGGGGACCGCGGCGGCCGGCGCCCCCGCGCACGCGGACGCCGCGCCGCTCCCCACCATCACCGACGACCAGGGCCGGACGCTGATCCTGCACGGCCTCAACACCGCGAGCAGCGCCAAGGGCGACAGCGGCCTGCCGTGGATCGACCGGGACGACGTCGTCCGCGAGGCCCGCGAGATGGGCACCGATTCGGTCCGCTACCTGATCCAGTGGAAGAACGTCGAGCCGGAGCCCGGGCGCTACGACGACGCCTATCTCGACGAGGTCGCCGAGCGCGTGGCCTGGTACCGGGAGCAGGGCATGCACGTCATCCTGGACATGCACCAGGACATCTACGGGCCCGCCGCGTGCAAGGGCGCCGGGAACGGCGCGCCCGCCTGGGCCACGATCACCGACGGGCTGCCCTGCACGCCGCAGGATCCCTGGGTGCTCACCTACCTCCAGCCCGCCGTCCTGCGCGCCTACGACAACTTCTGGAACAACACCGGGAAGCACCCGGAGCTGATGCAGCGGTACGCGGCGATGTGGCAGCACGTGGCGCAGCGCTTCGCCGGGGACCCCGCGGTCCTGGGCTATGACCTGATGAACGAGCCGTTCGGCGGGACCCGCCAGTTCGGCTTCTTCGAAGGCCCCATCCTGACCCCCTTCTACCAGCGCGTCGTGGACGCGATCCGGAAGGTCGACCAGGACAACTGGGTGTTCGTGGAGCCGGAGGCCCTCGGGTCCAACGAGGGCGCCGAATCGTCCATCGCGCCCGTCCAGGACCCGCGTCCGGGGACGCCCCGCATCGTCTTGGCGCCGCACTTCTACCCGGGCGGGGTGGACCTTGGCGGCGCCTACAGCGGAGCCACGAAACTCCTCGTCCAGGCACAGTTCGCACTGTGGAAGCGCAACATGCCGGCGGCGGCGCGGCGCCTGAACGCGCCGATGTGGATCGGCGAGGTCGGCGGCATGGGGCAGGACGCGCCCGGTGCGGCGGACTTCACCGGCGACTGGCTCTCCATGGCGGACGACCTGGGCGTCGGCTGGTCGTACTGGTCCAACGACCCCGGCTCCGTAGGCGTGACCGACGGCAACGGAAACCCGACGCTCTTCGCCAAGCTTCTGGCCCGCCCCTACGCCAGGGCCATAGCGGGCACCCCCGTCAAGATGTCGTACTCCTCGCCGACGCTCACGGTGTCCTGGCGCAACAAGGCCGGTGTGTCGGGCCCCACGGAGATCTGGTTCCCGTCCACTCCGAAGGTCACGTCGACGGACCCGGCCGGGACGTGGCGGACGGCCTGGGACGCCGGCCGCCACATCCTGTCCGTGTGGGCCGACCCCGACACGGCCGCCCACACCGTCACCGTCACGCCCTAGCCCCTGCGCGGGCTTCTACAGGGCCTTATGCGGCGCTGCTCCAGGCCCGGCGTGCCACGGGAGGCAGGACGCGTCCGAAGACGTGACCGGCGAAGTGGCCGCCGGCCAGCAGCGTGCGCTCGTCCTCCAGGTCGGCGAGCAGCGACTCCCGGGTGGCGAGCGCCTCCTCGGGTGCGTCGTCGAAGAGGAACCCCCAGCGGCTCTCCGCGACCTGGACCTGGCAGTGCATCACGTCGCCCAGGATGATCAGGCGCCGGTCGTCGCCGTCGCCGGTGACGACGAGGCTCTGGTGCCCGGGGGTGTGGCCAGGGGTCGCGCGGACGCGGACGCCCGGCGCGATCTCCTGGCCGTCGGCGACGAAGCCGACGCGGTCCGCCAGCGGGTCCTGCACGGCGACGGCGTCCGGGCCGATGACCTCCGACGTGCCCTTCCAGTGCCGCCACTCGGCCTCGGCGACGAGATGGCGCGCGTTGGCGAAGGTCAGGCCGCTCGGGACGCGTCCCTCGGGAAGGGTGGGCGCGGGCGCCACATCGGTGGTCCAGCCCACGTGGTCGTGGTGCAGATGGGTGTAGACGACGGTGTCGACGTCCTCGGGGGCGAGTCCTTCCGCGGCGAGGCTGCGCAGCAGTGACCCGCCCTTGAACGAGGCAAGGCCGGGCACGTCGAAGTCCACTTCGCCCAAGCCGAGGTCCACCAGGATGACGCGGTCGCCCGTGCGGACGAGGAACGAGCCGATGCTGATGGGGAGCCGTCCGTCGTCGTCCAGGAATTCGCTGTGCGTCGCCCAGCCGGTGGGCGCGCTCGCGGGGAACACCGCGGTGGGGACGACCCTGGCGTGGCCGTCGGGCAGGAAGGTGACGGTGGTGCCGCCTAGGCGGACCTGTGCGCGGGAAGCCGGTTGAACCATGACCATCCTCTCGTGGGGCAGCCTCGAACGGGGGCCGTTGCACCCACTATTGGAGAGTCACTAACTATTGGGAAGTACGCACTTGCAAGTGCGTTCCCCCGCCGGAGTCGAACTCCAGGCGGGCCCGCTCCACCTCGTTGATGTGCTTCTCCGCCCAGTCCCGGACGGCGGCAAGCGGCTCCTCGAGCGTCCGGCCGAGGTCCGTCAGCCGGTACTCGACCTTCGGCGGAACCGTCGGATGCACATGCCGGGCCACCAGCCCGTCGCGCTCCATGCTGCGGAGCGTCTGGGTGAGCATCTTGTCGCTGATGCCGTCGATCTCCGCGCGGAGTTCGGAGAAGCGCCGCGTCCCGGCGGTGAGGGCGCCCACGATCAGCGCCGTCCACTTGTCCGCGATCCGGTCCAGCGCCGCGCGGGACGGGCACGGCGCGCTGTAGACGTCGGCGGGCCTCCCGTCGGGAAGCCAGGCCAGGGGCGAGCGGCCCGGCGTCCCCGGGCGCGGTCTGCGGGTGCGCGGCGGTCTCGGCATGCCGCCACACTAACCATCGGAGAGCACAACGGTCAGCGGGCCACCGGTCAGTGGGGCGGCGGCCCGCGGGCCGGCAGGTCAGCGGCCGGCGTGGTGCGGCGCCGGGCGGCGGTCGGACCGCCGCCCGTCCCGGGACGCCGGGCGGCGCTCCAGCCGGAGCAGCGCCGCGAGCGCGGCCAGCGCCAGCACCGCGACGGCCCCGGTGAACGCCACGGCGGCGCCGCGCAGCCCGAGCACCTGAGCGGCGACCCCGACGAGGATCACCGGGAGGGAGATCCCGGCATAGGCGGTGAGGAAGAAGCTCGACACCGTCTGCGCGCGCTGGGCGGCCGGGGTGCCCGCGGTGACGGCGGCCAGCCCGGCGCGGAACCCGAGGCTCTGCCCCAAGCCCACCACGACGGTGCCGGTGATGAGGAGGGGAAGCGACTCGGCCAGGAGCGCGCCGGCTATGGCGGCGAGCCCGGCGACGAGCACCGCGCACCCCGCGGGCAGGGCGATCCTCTCCGGCACCTTAGCGAACACCACCTGCCCAACCGTGGACGCGCCGAACATGGCGAAGACCACGGCGCCCGCTAGGGCGCGGTCCGGGCGGTGCAGGACGTTGACGAGGATCCCCGGCGCGACCGCCGTGACGAGGCCGAAGACCGCGAACGCGGAGAACGCCGCTATGGCCGCGGGGACGAACACCGGCCGCACCTCCGCCGGCACGGCGGGGCGCTGCGCGCGCGGCCACGCGACCCGGCGGCCCTGCACGGTCTCCGGCGCCGCCAGCACGGCCACCAGCGCGAGCGCCAGCACCACGAGGTCCACCACGAACGGCAGCGCCAGCGGATGCGGTGCGTACTCGGCGAGGAGCCCGGCGAGCAGCGGGCCGCTGCCGAGCCCGAACATGTTGACGGCCGCCGCGAGCAGCGCCGCCGCGCCCCGGCGCTCGGGGCGGACGAGCTCGACCAGCGTGACCGTCCCGGTCGCGGTGACGACCCCCGCCGAGAGACCCGACAGCACCCGTGCCGCCAGGAGGACCGGGACGTCCTCCGCGACCAGGTACACCACCGCGGCGATCATCGAGACCGCCACGCCCGCGAGCATCACGCGGCGGCGGCCGAGCACGTCCGAGGACCGCCCGAACAGCAGCGCGAACATCACGCCCGCGGCGTAGACGGCGAAGACGACGGTCGTGACCAGGCTCCCGAAGCCGAGATGCCGCTGGTAGATGGGGTACAGCGGCGTCGCGAGCGTGGTGCCGAGCATGACGGCCCAGAACGCGTAGGCCATGCACGCCGGGCCGGCGGCCCTCCGCAGGTCCCGCCCCGGGCCGTGCCCCCGAATCCCCATCAATCCTCTCCTTCCACCCAAAGCACCCTTCCCAGGGTGGCGGGAACCACCACCATCAGTCCAACGCATGATTCCCATGCTCATCATCGGTACAGTCGATCCATGGAGCTGCGCCAGCTCGAGCACTTCGTCGCCGTCGCGGAGGAGCTGCACTTCACCCGCGCCGCCGCGCGCGTCCACGTCGTCCAGTCGAGCCTGTCGAGTTCGATCGGCGCGCTCGAACGCGAGCTGGACGCCCGGCTGTTCACCCGCACCAACCGCCGCGTCGAGCTGACCGAGGCGGGCCGCGCGCTGCTGCCGTCCGCGCGCCGCGCGCTGGCCGCGGCGGAGACCGGCCGCGACGCGGTCGCCGGGGTCCGCGGGCTGCTGCGGGGCCGGCTGACCATCGGCGCGATCCAGACCCTCGGCGTCCTCGACCTGCCCGCGCTGCTCGCCCGCTACCGGCGCCGCCACCCCGGCGTCGCCCTCCGGCTGCGGCACGCGGGCGCCGCCGCCCTCGCCCGCGAGACCGCCGCCGGAAGCCTCGACCTCGCGTTCGTGGACCGGGCGACCGGCGAGCCCCGGCTCGCCGAGCACCCGCTCGGCGGCGACCGGCTCGTCCTCGCCGTCCCCCGCACGGACCCGCTGGCCGCGCGCAGCGTGATCCGCCTCGCCGACCCCGCGCTCGCGTCCCGCGACTTCGTCGAGTACCGCGCCGACTCGGCGCTGCGCGCCCAGATCGACGCCGCCTGCGCCGCCGCCGGCCTCCACCGCCGCGTCGCCGCGGAGGTCGACACCATCCAGTACCTGGTGGAGCTCGTCGGTCACGGGCTGGGCGTGTCGCTACTGCCGCCCCAAGCCCTCCGGAACGCCGCGGACCGTGTCGCCGCCGTCCCGACCGATCCGCCGCTGCGCCGCGACCTCGTCGCGGTCACCCTCGCCGCGCGCCCCCTGCCGCCCGCGGTCGACGCCCTATTGGCGCTGCTCCCGGACGTGTAGTCAGACGAGCAGGTTCGGCGGGGAGCCCAGTTCGGTGAGCTCCACGCCGGGAGCGGCCACAGCGACGTCACCGGCCAGATAGAGCGACTCCACCTCGCCCGTGGACAGGTCCGTGATCTCGTACTCCGAGACGGGCAGCGGCTCCGTCTCGGTCTCGTAACTCGACGTCTGGCCCCGGCGCCACCGCCACGACACCGACAGCGCCGACAATGACGTCCCGCTCAACCGGACGAGGCGGACGTCCGCCGCCGCACCCTCGTCCAGCTCCAGGGAACGCGCCACCGCGACGAGGAACCCCGGCGAGTCCGACACGAAGCCCGACGCCCGCTCCCCGTGCTCGGTGCCGCTCTCCCCCGCCGCCCGTACCCACGCCAGTTCGGGCCCCGTCAGCCCGCCGCGCAGCCACCAGCCGGGGGTGACGAGCTCGACGCGGATCTGCCGCCAGCGCGCGTCCACGACGAGGTCCAGCCGGACGCCGTCGTCCCGCCGGGACGTGTAGCGCCAGCCGCCGGGCCCGGGCGCGCACTGGAAGCGCTCCTCGATCCCCTCGTCGAGATGCAGGTACGTCCCGGACGGCACGGGTCAGGACCCGATGCGCCAGGAGTGCAGGTAGTCCTCCTGGTCCGGGGTGAGCAGGTCGATGGAGATGGCCATGGACGCCAGCTTGAGCCGGGCCACCTCCGTGTCGATCTCCATGGGGACGTCGTGGACCGCGGCCGGCAGCGACGCGTGCGCCGTCGCGAGCCACGCGCACGTGAGGGCCTGGTCGGCGAAGGACATGTCCATCACCGCGGCGGGATGCCCCTCCGCGGCCGCCAGGTTCACCAGGCGCCCCTCCGCCAGCAGGACCAGGCGCCGGCCGTCCGCCAGGACGTACTCGTCCGTCTGCGGGCGCACGCCGTGGTGGACCGCGACCGCCATCTCCTCCAGGGCGCGCACGTCGATCTCGACGTCGAAATGGCCGGAGTTCGCCAGGATCGCGCCGTCCTTCATCACGGCGAGGTGCTCGGCGTTCACCACGTCGCGGTTGCCGGTGACGGTGATGAACACGTCGCCGTCCACCGCCGCCTCCGCCATCGGCTGCACGGCGAAGCCCTGCAGCGCCGCGTCCAGCGCCTTCACCGGGTCGATCTCGGTGATGACCACGCGAGCACCCAGTCCCCGCGCGCGCTCGGCGAGGCCCCGCCCGCAGTAGCCGAAGCCCGCGATGACCACGGTCTTGCCCGCCAGGAGCGTGTTGGTCGCGCGCACGATGCCGTCCAGCGTCGACTGCCCGGTGCCGTACCGGTTGTCGAACATGTGCTTCGTATCGGTGTCGTTCACCGCGACCATGGGAAACCGGAGCGCGCCCTCACGGGCCATCTGGTGCAGGCGGATGACGCCCGTCGTCGTCTGCTCGCAGCCCGCCTTCACCGTGGGCAGCAGATCCGTGCGCTCTATGTGCAGCGTGTTGACGAGGTCGCAGCCGTCGTCCAGCACGAGATCCGGGCCGGTCTCCAGCGCCTGGTGGATGTGCGCGTAATAGCCCTCACGGTCGATGCCCGCGCGCGCGAAGACCTCCGTGCCGTCCTCCTGCACCAGCGCGGCGGCCGTGTCGTCCTGCGTGGACAGCGGGTTGGACGACGCGAGCGCCACGCTCGCCCCGCCCGCCTGCAGGGTCCGGATCAGGCAGGCCGTCTCCGTCGTGATGTGCATGCACGCCGCGATGCGCAGGCCGTCCAGCGGACGCTCCTTGGCGAACCGCTCCCGGATCTGCCGCAGCACCGGCATGCTCCGGTCGGCCCACTCGATCCGCTTGACGCCCTCGTACGCCAGCGACACATCCGCGATATCGCTCATCCGTCCCCCTCAAGGCACAAACCGCCGCACGGCACTGGGCCGTGCGGCGGTCCGAACGCTACAGGCGATCAGTAGCGGTAGTGGTCCGGCTTGTACGGGCCCTCGACGTGGACGCCGATGTAGGCGGCCTGCTCCTTGGTGAGCGTGGTCAGCTTGACGCCGAGCGCGTCCAGGTGCAGGCGGGCGACCTTCTCGTCCAGGTGCTTCGGCAGCACGTACACGCCGACCGGGTACTCCTCGGTCTTGGTGAACAGCTCGATCTGCGCGATGACCTGGTTGGTGAACGAGTTGGACATGACGAACGACGGGTGGCCGGTGGCGCAGCCGAGGTTCATCAGCCGGCCCTCGGCCAGCACGATGATCGAGTGGCCGTCCGGGAACCGCCACTCGTGCACCTGCGGCTTGATCTCGATCTTCTCGATGCCCTCGATCTTGGCGAGGCCGGCCATGTCGATCTCGTTGTCGAAGTGGCCGATGTTGGAGACGATCGCCTGGTGCTTCATCCGGCTCATCTGCGCGGCCGAGATGATGTTGAAGTTGCCGGTGGTCGTCACGAAGATGTCGGCGATGTCGACGACGTCGTCCAGGGTGGTGACCTGGAAGCCGTCCATCGCGGCCTGCAGCGCGCAGATCGGGTCGATCTCGGTGACGATGACGCGGGCGCCCTGGCCCTTCAGCGCCTCGGCGCAGCCCTTGCCGACGTCGCCGTAGCCGCACACGACCGCGACCTTGCCGCCGATCAGCACGTCGGTGGCGCGGTTCAGGCCGTCGATGACCGAGTGCCGGCAGCCGTACTTGTTGTCGAACTTCGACTTGGTGACCGAGTCGTTGACGTTGATCGCCGGGAAGGCGAGGGTGCCGGCCTTCGCCATCTCGTAGAGGCGGTGCACGCCGGTGGTGGTCTCCTCGGTGACGCCCTTGATGCCGGCGGCGGTCTCGGTCCAGCGGCCCGGCTTCTCAGCGATGGTGCGGCGGAGGGTCTCGAGGATGATGCCCCACTCCTCCGGGTCGTCCTCGGTCGCCTGCGGGACGGCGCCCGCCTTCTCGTACTCGGCGCCCTTGTGGACGAGCAGGGTCGCGTCGCCGCCGTCGTCGAGGATCATGTTGGGGCCGGAGCCGTCCGGCCACTGGAGGGCCTGGTCGGTGCACCACCAGTACTCTTCGAGCGTCTCGCCCTTCCAGGCGAACACCGGGACGCCCTTCGGGTCCTCGGCGGTGCCGTCCTTGCCGACGACGATCGCGGCGGCGGCGTGGTCCTGGGTGGAGAAGATGTTGCAGGACACCCAGCGGACGTCGGCGCCGAGCTCGACCAGCGTCTCGATCAGCACGGCGGTCTGGATCGTCATGTGCAGCGAGCCCATGATCTTGGCGCCGCGCAGCGGCTTGGCGGCGGAGTACTCCTCGCGCACCGCCATCAGGCCCGGCATCTCGTGCTCGGCGAGCCGGATCTCCCGCCGGCCGAAGTCCGCCAGCGACAGGTCGGCGACCTTGTAGTCCATGCTTTCGTTGCTCCTTGTCTGCTTGCTCGGTCTGCTTGCTCGCAGCAGGGTCCGCTTTGCAGCAGGTCCGCCCGTGCGCGGCAGGTCCGTTGGTGCCCGCGGGTCGCGTCGTTCGTCCGCGAGGACCGGCCCCGCGGGCCGGCCGACCCGGCCGAGTCTACGGGCGGGGACGGTCCGGAGGCACGATCGGGGGCGCATTTCTGACACGGATTTGTCAGAATCGACGCATGCGCATCACGGAGGCCGCCCGGCGGCTCGGCACCTCGCCCCGCATGCTCCGCTACCGGGAGACGCTCGGGCTGCTGCCCGCGACCCGCGACACCGCCCCGTCCGGCGGCGGGACCGGGCGCGGCGGCGGCCACCGGCGGTTCGGCGACGCCGAGTTGCGCGCCGTCGCGCTCGCCCTGGCGCTGGAGAAGCGCTACGACGTCGGTCCCGCCGAGCTGGCGTTCGGGCTCCGCGTGCTCGCCGAGCCGCAGGTCCAGGCGCACGTCCGGGAGCTGGGCGAACGCATCGGCCGGCTGTCCGCGCCGCCCGCCCGGGCGCTGGACTTCGAGAAGGAGAAGGCACTGCGGCTCCTGCGCCGCCGGTAGCGGCCGGCTCACGTTCCGTCGGCGGCACCCACTACCATCCCGCTGGACGGACGGGAGACGGCGCGTGAAGAACTGGCTCTACGGGGTGCTCGGCCTCGTGCTCGGCATCGGGCTGTTCGTGGGCGGTCTGGCGTCGATGCCGGGCGACACGGTGAAGTGCGGCGAGCGGGTGATGTCGCCGGGCGACACCTGCACGACGATCCGCAAGGGGCGCGCCACCGACCGGTCCTATGACGAGCAGAAGTCCAAGGACGGCCGCGAGGCGGTCATCATGATGATCGTCGGGCCGCTGCTGGCGATCGGCTGCGGCGTGCTCTTCCTCGGCCCGGCCCTCACGCGCCGCCGCAAGGCCGCGGCGGCGTACCCGGCCGGTCCCGCCGCGGGGCACGGGTATCCCGCCCCGGGCGGCCCCGGATACGTCACCCCCGGCCACGGCAGCCCCGGGCACGGTGGCCCGCCGTCCGGGTACCCGCCCGCACCGCCCGCGCAGCCGGGCTCGTACCAGCCGTCCGCCCCGCCGGGCTCGTACCCGCCTCCACCGGCTCCCGGGTATCCGCCACAGCCGGGCCCCGCCTACCCGCCGCCCGGCGCGGGCACGTACCCGCCACACGGAGGCTCCGGCTATCCGCCGCACCCGGGCACCGCCCAGCCGCCGCACGCCGCGCCGCCGCCGCCGAGCGCCCGGCCCGCCGACCTCCCCGCACCGCCCGCCCAGCCGGGACCGTACCCGCCCGCCTGAAGCCAAGGGCCTAGCCGGGCCGCTGATCAGGTCGCGTTCTCTCCTGGGACGACCACACCGGACTCGTAGGCGAGCATGACCGCCTGGGCGCGGTCGCGCAGGCCCAGCTTCGTGAAGACCCGCGCCACGTGCGTCTTGACCGTGTGCTCGCTGACCACGAGCCGCGCGGCGATCTCGGCGTTGGACAGCCCGCCCGCGATCAGCACGAGCACCTCGTTCTCCCGGGCCGTCAGCGTGGACAGCTCCGACGGCGCCTGCGGCCGGCTCCGCCGCTGCTTGGTGAACTCCCGGATCAGCCGCCCGGTGACCTGCGGCGCCAGCAGCGAGTCGCCGCGCGCGACGACCCGGACGGCGGAGACCAGCTCGTCCGCGGTCGCGTCCTTGAGCAGGAACCCGGACGCGCCGACGGCGAGGGCCTCGTAGACGTACTCGTCGACGTCGAAGGTGGTGAGGACGAGGACGCGGACGCCCTCGGAGCCGGGCTGCGCGAGGATCCGGCGGGTGGCCTCGATGCCGTCCATGCCGGGCATCCGGATGTCCATGACGACGACGTCGGGCCGGCCCCGCTCGGCGAGCGCGACCGCCTGCCGCCCGTCGCCGGCCTCGCCGACGACGGTGATGTCGTCCTGCGCGTCCAGCAGCGCGGCGAACCCGGCGCGGACGATGGTCTGGTCGTCCGCCACCAGTACCCGGATCACCGGCGGGTCCCCGTCCCGGGGCGGGCGAGAGCGCGGTCAGCGGCGGCCGGGGGGCGCCTCGGAACCGTGTCCACTGGTGGAATTCCCCTCCCTCGTGAGCGGCAGTTCGGCCTCCACCAGGAACCCGCCTTCGGTCGCCGGGCCGGCGGAGAACCGTCCGCCCAGCATGGTCGCACGTTCCCGCATGCCGACGAGACCGTGTCCGCCGCCCGGCCCGCCGCCGGAGGCTCCGGGGCCGGAGCCTCCGGGGCCGCCGGGCCGCGGCGGCGCGCCTTCCAGCCGGGTCGGACCGGCCGGGCCGGCGCCGGCCAGGTCCAGTACCGCGGTACGGGCGGCGGGATCGTCGCGGTTCAGCAGCCGCGTCGACCCGGCGGCGCCGTCGTCGCGGACGCGGACCGCGAGCCGGTCGGGCAGGAAGGTGAGGTCGACGTGCACGCCCGCGCCGGGCGCGTGCCGCCGCGCGTTCGTCAGGGCCTCCTGGACGATCCGGTACGCCGACAGCTCCACGGTCGTGGACAGCGCCCGCGGGTCGCCGTGCACGGCGAGGTCGACGGCGCCGCCGGCGCCGCGGTGCTGCTCGATCAGGTCGGGAAGCCGGTCGAGGCGGGGCTGCGGGGAGTTCGCGGCGTCCGGTTCGGGCTTGGCGTCGGCGCGCAGCACGCTGAGCAGCCGGCGCATCTCGACCAGCGCGTCCCGGGCCGTCTTGGCGATCTCGGTGTAGCCGGCGCGGGCCTCGGGCGACAGGTCGTCCATCGTGTACGGGGCCGTCTCCGCCTGCACGGCGATCATGGAGACGGAGTGCGCGACGACGTCGTGCAGCTCGCGGGCGATCCGGGCGCGCTCACGCATGACGGCCTGCTCGCGCTGGACGGCGGTGAGCCGGGTGAGGGTCTCGTTGGTGCGCTCCTCCGCCTCCGCCTCGGTGCGTCCGGCGGACTCGACGGCGCGGCGCGCGTCGCCGAGGCCGATGGCGGCCAGCACGGCGACGACCGCGGCGGGCCACGGGACGTCGTCGAGCGTGCCCGTGGCGAGGTAGACGACGGCGACGGTGGCGACGCTCCCGGCCGCGAGGACGCCCGCGGACTGCCGGGGCAGCTGCCGTCCGAGCGCGTACAGCGTGTACAGCGCGGCGAACGCGGTGGTGATCAGCAGCTGCTGGCCGGTGAGCAGCCCGGCCGCGAACGCGCCGAGGACGACGGCGGCGACGGGGCGCAGGTTCTCGCGGCGCCAGACGAGCGGGACGGTCGAGGCGACCGCGAAGCCGCCGGCGAGGCTCAGCGGGGACCCGGTGCTCGGCGCCAGCTCGGCCAGCGCGGCGATGGTCAGCGCGAGGCCGGTGAGGGGCGCGAAGTACCAGGCGCCGGTGAAGTCGGTCCAGGTGTTGATCCAGCGGGGCAGCGGCGCCGTCTCACCGGCGGGACGCGACGCGGCGCCCGGCGGAATCCCCGGCGCGCCGGGGGCGGGCGCTCGGCCCGCACCGTTCAGCCGGGCGCCGAGCTTGACGGCGAGCGGCCGCAGCAGGTGCCCGATGCCGGTGAGGATCCAGAGCAGCAGCTGCCCCACCCCCGCCACGATCCGGCCGGACAGCCGCCACGCCTGGTGCGCGAGGGCTGGGCCGAACCCCGCGGGGTCGGGTCCGGTCCGGGCCTTGTCATCGGTGCTCACTCCTCAATACTGACCGCTGGTCGGGCTCATGACCTCACCGTGCGGTGGTATGCGCGCGGCCTGAATCCCCCTGGAGGACGACCCCCGATCCCTCCTTGCGGGGGACGTGCGGACGACCGGCGGAGACGTAATGTCTTAACCGTGACCGCGACGGCGGCGCCGCCGACGTAGGGGGTTCGGCGGGGCTGCCGCGGTCACGCCAACCGCCCGGTTTCAGGGGTCCGGGCGGGGAAGCATGGGAAGCACCTCGCCGGACGGCCGCGCCGCCCGCCTCCGCGGAGGCACTCGCCGGTCTCGCCTGGGCTGGGGTTCGGCCGGCATCCGGTGCCGGCCGCCCGGCGAGGGATCCCGTGCGGCCGCCCGCGACGGCCCGCAGAGGGCCGGCACGGGCCGCGACCGTCGGCGGGCCGCCCGATGAGGGCCGCCCGCCGTCGCACGTCACACGCTCTCGCCGGTGGCCTTCCCGGCGGGCTTGGCGGCGTTGCGGCGGTCCGCCTCGTCCAGCGCCGGCTCCAGGTAGATCATCCCCGCCTCGGGGATCACCGCGCGGACCTTCGCCTCGGCGGCGTCGATGCCGCGGGCCACCTCCGCGGCGGTGTCGTCATGGTAGACGGCGATCTTGGCGGCGATCAGCAGCTCCTCCGGGCCGAGGTACTCGGTCCGCATGTGGATGACGTGGTCGACCTGCTCCACCGACTCCAGCGCGTCGATGATCCGCTTCTCCTGCTCGGCGTCGACGCCCTCGCCGATCAGCAGGCTCTTGGTCTCGATCGCCAGCACCGTGGCGACCAGGCCGAGCAGCACGCCGATCGCGACGGTGCCGATGCCGTCCCAGCGGCCGTCGCCGGTCGCGACCGCCATCGACACGCCGAACAGCGCCAGGACCAGGCCGACGAGCGCCGCCATGTCCTCCAGGAGGACGACGGGCAGCTCCGGCGCCTTCGCGCGGCGGATGAACGCCCACCACGACTTCCCGGCGCGCAGCGTGTTCGACTCCTTGATCGCGGTGCGGAAGGAGAAGCCCTCCATCCCGATCGCGATGATCAGCACCGCGAACGCCCAGATCGGCGACTCCACGTCCTCCGGGTGCGAGATCTTGTGGTAGCCCTCGTACAGCGAGAACGCCGATCCGACGGTGAACAGCACGACCGCGACGACGAACGCGTAGAAGTACCGTTCCCGCCCGTAGCCGAACGGGTGCTCGGGCGTCCGGTCGCGTTCGGAGCGCTTGCGGCCGAGCAGCAGCAGGCCCTGGTTCCCCGAGTCGGCGACCGAGTGGATCGACTCCGCCAGCATCGACGACGAACCCGTGAACGCGAACGCGACCATCTTGGACGCGGCGATTCCGAGGTTGGCGGCCAGGGCCGCGATGATGGCCTTCGTCCCACCCTCAGCACTCATCTAGGCAATCCTCGCTTTGAGCTCTTGAATGGCCGGCACGGGCGTCGGGTCGACGCCCAGCGTGATGGCCAAGTAAACCGTGACATAGTCCGCCAACGCGATCATTGTCGCGATTCTCTCGAGCGGATGGGTCCCTTCGGCGAGGATCTCCGTCACCGCGACGCCCCGGTCCCGGGCCATCTCGACGGACGCCGCGCGCCGCTTGGCGGTCTGCGGATGCTCCTCGGTGTCGCGCAGGACGACCAGGTGCAGCCCGTGCTCCGCGTCCTCGGCGCGGTCGCGGAAGAAGTCGTCGGGATCGGCGGGCGAGCCGCCGCCCGCGAAGAAGCCGTCGAACGCCATCACCTGGTTGTGGTCCGCCTCCGGCAGGCCGCCGGCGACCGCCGGGTACTTGGCGTTCTCGTTGAGCTGGCAGCACATCCGGTACGCGGCCGTCTCGGCGAGCGGCGACGTCCCCCACACCAGCGGGACGTCGCCGGCGAGGTCGAGCGCGATCCGCTTCGCCGGGTTCACGAACGGCTCGCTGCCCGGACGGCACCGGTGCGCGACGTCCTCCAGCCGCGCCGCCGTGGACTCCAGCACCGCGTCGGGGACGTCCGTCAGGCCGAGCGCGCGGGCCGCGACGAGCAGCGGGACCGTGAGCCCCCACAGCGTCGACCGCGGCTGCCCCGCCGACCGCACCGGCACGAACAGGCCGCGGCTGCGGGCGGCGAGGTCGGCGAGCGGGGAGCCCGCGCCGCCGACGCACAGCAGCCGGCACCCGCGCCGGGCCGCCTGCGCCGCCACCTCGAGGGTCTCCTCGGTCGCCCCGGAGCAGGACACCGCGATCACCAGGTCGGCGGCGCCGACCCAGCCGGGCAGCCGGTACCCGCGGACCGTCGTGACCGGGACCGGGCAGCCGAGCCCGCACACCGCCGCGAGCACGTCCCCGGAGATCCCGGAGCCGCCCATGCCGGTGACCACGATCGCGCGGGGGCGGCCGTCCTCGGCGAGCGCCGCGACGCCCGCCTCCTCCGCCGCGCGCCGCGCCTCCCGGATCTGCGCCGCGGACGAGGCGACCTGGCGCAGCATCCCGCCCGGATCGGACGCCTCGACGTCCTGCGCGTCCTCCAGCCGGGCGGGGTCCAGCGTGCTCACGAAGCGGGGGCCCGGGCCTCGTCGACGAGGAGGACGGGGATGTCGTCGCGGACCGGGTAGGCGTAGCCGCAGGAGCCGGTGCACACCAGCTCGGCGGCCGCGTCGTCGGCGCGCAGCTCGCCGCCGCAGTTCGGGCAGGCCAGGATCTCCAGCAGCCAGTCGTCCAGCTTCATGCTCATGACAGGATCACTTCTCTCACGCCGGGTCACTTCTCCCTCACGATGGCCAGGACCTCGTCGCGGATCGCCGCCATGGTGGCCTCGTCGCCGGCCTCCGCGTTGAGGCGCAGCAGCGGCTCGGTGTTGGACGGCCGCAGGTTGAACCACCATCCGGCGGCCTCGTCCCCGACGGTCAGGCCGTCCAGCTCGTCGATCGTAACGCCGGGGCGGCCGGCGAACGCCTCGCGGACCTTGCCGGCGGCGGCGTCCTGGTCGGCGACCTCGCTGTTGATCTCGCCGGACGCGACGTACCGGGTGTACTCCCCGAGCAGCGCCGACAGCGGCCCGTCCTGCTCACCCAGTGCGGCGAGGACGTGCAGCGCGGCCAGCATGCCGGAGTCGGCGAACCAGAAGTCGCGGAAGTAGAAGTGCGCCGAGTGCTCGCCGCCGAACACCGCGCCCGTCTCCGCCATCGTCTGCTTGATGAACGAGTGCCCGACCCGCGTCCGCACGGGGGACCCGCCGTTCTCGGTGACGATCTCCGGGACGGCCTTCGAGGTGATCAGGTTGTGCACGATCGGGGCGCCCGGGTGCTTGGCCAGCTCCCGCACCGCGACCAGCGCGGTGATCGCGGACGGCGCGACGATCTCGCCCCGCTCGTCGACCACGAAGCAGCGGTCGGCGTCGCCGTCGAACGCGAGGCCGATGTCGGCGCCGGTCTCGCGGACCTTGGCCTGCAGGTCGCGCAGGTTCTCCGGCTCGATCGGGTTGGCCTCGTGGTTGGGGAAGGTGCCGTCCAGCTCGAAGTACAGCGGGACGAGGTCGATCGGCAGCCCCTCGAAGACGACCGGGACGGTGTGCCCGCCCATGCCGTTGCCCGCGTCGACGACGACCTTCAGCGGCCGGATCGCGGACAGGTCGACCAGCGTCTTGAGGTGCTCGGCGTAGCCGTGCAGCACGTCGCGCCGCGACACCGTCCCGGGCTCGCCGCCGTACGCCGGGACGCCGTTCTCGATCATCTCGCGGATCTCGGTGAGGCCGGTGTCGCGGCCGACCGGCTTCGCGCCCGCCCGGCACAGCTTGATGCCGTTGTACTTGGCGGGGTTGTGGCTGGCGGTGAACATCGCGCCGGGGAGCCCGAGGTCGCCGCTGGCGTAGTAGAGCATGTCGGTGGAGCCGAGGCCGGCCTCGACCACGTCCGCGCCCTGCGAGGTCGCGCCGCGCGCGAACGCGGCGGCGAGCGGCCCGGACGACTCGCGCATGTCGTGCGCGGTGACGACCGCGTCCGCCCCGGTCACCCGCACGAACGCCGCGCCGGCCGCCTCCGCGACCGCTTCGTCCAGCTCGTCGGGCACGACGCCGCGGATGTCGTACGCCTTGAAGATCTTGGCGAGGTCGCCCACTCCTGCTCCCCTGTACGCAAGTGATGACCGAAAGTCGGCGGGACAACCGAGCCTACCGGGAAGCGCGGCGGCGGCCCGAGCCGGTGCCGGTCGCGGGCGTGACCCGGGCCACTCCCGCGGCGGTCACTCCTGCGGCGGGGTCACTCCTGCGGCTGGGTGCCCGCCGGTTCGGAGCGCAGCACCCGCAGGTGCCCGCGGCGGCCGACCTCGGTGCCCTGGCCGACCGGCTCCTGGCCGGCGCCCGGCGCGGGCCGCGCGGCCTCGCGGACGGCGTCGGCGAGCGCCTCGAGGTCGTCGGCGCTCGGCTCGGTCTCCTCCTCGACGGGGAGCCGGACGAGCTCCCAGCCCATGGGGGCGGTCAGCCGCTCCGAATGCTCCGCGCACAGGTCGTAGCAGTGCGGCTCGGCGTACGTGGCGAGGGGCCCCAGAACAGCGGTCGAGTCGCGGTAGACGTACGTGAGCGTGAAGACTGCGGGCGCCTTGCAGGCGGTGCGGGAGCAGGTGCGGACGGGGCTCACGATGGCCGACCGTACCTCGCTCCCGGCGCCGCCGCCACCACCCGGGCGCACGTGTCGCCGTTACCGGCCGATTTCCGGGGTAACAACTACATTCCGTGTGGTCCCGAACCCTCACCGTGGGGCGGCCGGCCGGGCGCCGCGATGCCACTGTCCTGAGCGCCACGATGTCGCTGTCCGGGGCGCCACGATGGTGTTCCGGGGGTGGAGGCGGGTGTTCCTGGTGCGGGGGCCGGGATTCGCGTGCGGCGGGAGGTAACCTGAGGGGGTGCGATCCCGTGTGGCAGGCGTACGGCGCCGCGATCGGCACGGTCGCGGCCTCCGTGGCCCTCTGACGCCCCCGCAGGCGCCGGTCTCGCGGACCCGCGCGGAGAAGTTCGACGACCTCGTCCACGACGAGGTGCGGCGGCTCGGCGCGCGCTGGGGCCGGGAGCTGTCCGGTGTGGAGTTCGGCGTCGAGGAGGTGCCGGACGTCGAGCCGTGGTTCGACGGTCCCGTGCCGCTCGGCCGGACCGTCCCGGGCGAGGCCGGCCGGTCCGTCCGGATCGTGGTGTTCCGGCGTCCCGTGGAGGCGCGCGCGTCGGGCGAGCAGGAGCTCGGCCGGCTGGTGCGCGACCTGCTGGTGGAGGAGGTCGCCGACCTCCTCGGCCTCTCCCCCGAGTCCGTCGACCCGAGCTACGACTCCCCCGACGACTAGCGGGACGACCGGCCGGCGTACGGCTAGCGGATGAGGGCGGTCTGGCTGTCGCCGGTGGGCGGGAGCCGGACGGCGGTCGGCGCGGGCATCAGCGGCAGGACGGTGAACAGGTAGCCGTCGCCCTTGCCCTTCGCCATGATCCGGGCCGCGTAGACCGGGCCCGACCCCGGCTTGACCGTGATCACGGCCCCGTAGCCCTTGTCGCCGCTCCCCTGGGGCGCGGCGAGCTTGGTCTCGACGGTGCGTCCGGCGCCGATCTCGACGTTCTGCGGTGCGCCCTTCCCCTGCGCGTCCATCGTGGTGATCTGGACGGCGGCGCGGCCGGCGGGCGCGGTGAGGACGACGGACGTGTCGTACCGGTCGTCGGAGACGACCGCGGAGGCTCCGGACGCGCCGCCGAGCCGTTCGGTGGCGGTGCCGTAGGCGACGTCGGCGCCGCGCGCGGCGGAGAAGCCGGCGATGATCGGCCGGTCGGAGTCCAGCCGGACGGCGGCTGCGCGGCCCGAGAGGGCGCCGGCGAGGTCGACGGAGGTGACGCTCTGTGCGGGCGCCTCCACGGTGTCCTGGCCCTGCGGCGCGAACGCGCCGTCGGCGGTGACGGCCCGCACCCTGATCCGGGCGTCGGCCTCGCCGGGCACCGCGACCAGCAGCTTGCGCTGCCCGTCGCCGCCGGGCACGCCGGGAACGACCACGGATCCGGCGGGCTCGGGCGACAGCGGCAGCCACTCGACGCCCTTCTTCTTGCCGATCCGGACGCGCAACGACGCGGCGACGCGTCCGGCGGTGGTGTGCACGTTGAGCGCGAGGTCGCGGGCGGTCTTGACGATGTCGCCGAGCCCCTCCGGCTGCCCGCCGAGCTTGATGACGCTGGTGCTGTACGGCGCGACGGGCGTGGCGCGCCCCTCGGTGGTGTCGAGCGGCCCCTCCCCGGACAGGCCGGTGACGTCGACGGACGCCGGCTGGGCGTCGACGTTGGTGAGGTACAGGTCGAGCCGGTCGGCGGCGAGCGGGCCGGGGCCGAGGAACCACAGGTCGGTGCCGGGGCGGGCGCAGCGGTCGCCGGCGAGGCCGCGGTCGTCGCCGCGAGGCCAGTAGGTGGTCTGCTCCGCCTCGAGCCCGGCGGCGAGGGCGCCGGTGGCCCGGACGGTGAAGGAGTCCTCGGTGGTGCCCATGTCCTTGTCCCAGCCCTGGCCGGGCGCGGTCATGGAGGCGAGCGGGGACCCGCCGCGGGTGCCGGCCACGTCGAGGCGGCCGCCGGTCCGCTTCTGCGGGAGGGACTGGACGCTGACGCGGCCGCCCTCGTGCCCGGGGCAGACCATCACGGCGGCGTTGACGGGCTCGCTGCGCCCCTTCTCCACGGCGTTCCCGGGCCGGGAGAACGACGCCGCGCCGTAGAGGGCGGCGAGGCCGACCAGGACGAGGGCGGCGATGGCGTAGCGCATGCCGAGGAGCTTCAGCACTCTGTCCATGTCAGCTCTGCTCCTCCGAGGCCACGGGTTCCGGCGCGGGCTCCGCCTCTGGCTTCGGCGCAGGCTCGGCCTTGGGCGCGGGCTCGGAAGCGGCCTCGGAAGCGGGCTCGGCACGCGGTTCCGATGCCCCCGCAGGTAGGGCCGGTGCCTCCGCAGGCAGGGCCGGTGCCTCCGCGGGCGGGGCCGGTGCCGGTTCGTGGCGGACGCGGGCGCGATGCCCGCCGCGTGCGCCGCGCGCGCCGCGCCTGCCGCGGCGGCCTCGCCCTTCGCGGCGCTCGCGGTTGCGGTCGCCGCCCGGAACGAGGGTCTCGGCGCGCGCGCCCGGCAGCGCCAGAACGGCCACCAGCAGCACGGCCACACCTTGTATGACGAGCCACGTGTGCCGCATCGCCATACCGCGCGTCAGGGTGAACTCGCCGCCGGACGTAGGAACGTCGTAACCCTGCGCCCAGCCGTCCACGGTCCGCGACTTGAGGCCGTGGCCGTTCAGCTCCGCCTTCCAGCCGCCGTCGGCCGGTTCGGCGAGCAGCAGTGTGCGCGCGCCGGTACCGGCGGGGATGCGCACGCGCGCATCGATCTTGCCCGCGCGCAGCGGCGTGATGGTGGAGCCCTGCACGAGCATCATGCGGGCGGAGTTCGCCTGCAGCCGCCACACCGCGAACGATCCCGTCCGGCTGAGGCGCGACAGTTCCGGCGCCGCGTCCAGGACCTTGGTGACCGGGTCGGAACCGGGGCGCGGCACCAGCACGTACTGGACGCCCATCCGCGACAGCGCGGGGCCGTCGTCGCCCTCCCGGTTCGCGGCGAGGCCCGCGACCAGCTCGTCCAGGCGCCGCGCGCCGGGCCCGTCCGCGAAGGTCTCGGCCTCGCCGAGCCTCGGCCGGTCGCCGCGCAGCAGCGTGTAGGAGACGCGTCCGGACGGGGCGCCGTGCAGGACGAGGGTGCGCGGCCCGCCCGGCGCCTTGACGAACTCGGGGACGGTGTCCGTGCCGACCGTGCCGAGCGGCCCGCCCGCGCCCCGCGCGACCCACGCGCCCGCCGCCAGCAGCGGCGCCGTGAGCGCGGCGAGGACGACGACCGCGCCGCCCGCCCTGTAGATCAGGTGCTTGCCGGCGAGGACCTCGGTGCCGCGCTGGACGGCGGCGGTCGCCGCCAGCAGCACCCCCGCGCCCGCGAAGATCAGCGCAACGCCGGGCCAGGCGGGCGCCGCGCCCGCGCCCTTGGTGACGGTCGCGGCGCCGGTGAGGATCGCGACGAGCAGCCCGGCGACGGCGAGCAGCCAGCCCGCGAGGACGGCGGTGCGGCGGCCGCGCAGCGGCAGCGCGCACACGGCGGCCGCGAACAGCCCGGCGAACGTCCACCACACCGGCGTGCCGGGGCCGCCCGGGTTCATGGCGAGCAACTCGGCGGCCGTCGCGGGGTCGAACGACCGGTGCAGCCCCGCCTCCAGCAGGAACCGCGACGGGTGCAGCAGCAGCCCGATCGTCCAGGGGAACAGCAGCAGCGGCGGGACGGCCAGCGCGATGACGAGGTTGCGGCGGTCCTGCCGGCGGCGCCGGTCGAACAGCGCCCACACCAGGCCGCCGCCGGCCAGCGCGAGCGGCCACGCGAGCGGGACGAAGGCCGTCGCGACGGTCAGCATAAGCGCGACCGCCCAGGCCGCGCGCCCGGCGCGCTTGCGCAGCGTGGCGGGGTCGGCGGCGAAGCGCGGCAGCCCGTACATGCGGGCGACCTGCACCGCGATCAGCGGAAGCAGGACGAGGACGACCGCGGTACCGATCCGTCCGCCCGCGATGGCGCCGGTCGCCGCGGGCAGCAGCGCGTACACGGCGGCGAACCACACGCGGACGGCGGAGACGGGGACGCGACGGCCGGCGGCGCGCGCGCGGCGGCCGGTCCGCGGCGGTTCCAGCACCAGGACGCGGGACGCGCGGTAGGCGGTGAGCCCGGCGAGCGGGACGCTGCCGAGCAGCAGGACCGCGACCGCCAGCCACGGCTTGCCGAACAGGACCGTCGACAGCAGCGCCAGGAACCCGACGTACGGCGGGCTGCCCGCACCGGTCCCGAGCCCGGCCGGGTGGAAACCTGACAGGTACTGGTCCCACAGGTCGCTCGCGCCGCCCCACGCGGGCACGAGCGCGCCGCCGCCGAGCCGCGCTGCGCCGGTGATCAGCGACCGCTCCGCCGCGACGGTGACGGCGGCCAGCGCCAGCACCAGCAGCACGCCGGGACGGGCGAGCAGCCGGCGGATCGGGCCCGGCTCGTCGGTGATCTCGTCCTCGGACTCCCGCTCGTGCTCGTGCGCGGCGAAGAACTCCGAGACCGCCTCGGCGACGCGCCGCAACACCACCATCCGCGGCTGGAACCGCCGCACGCTGCGGTGCACACGCGCCCGGCCCTCGGCGCGGACGGCGCGCGCCCGCCGCAGCCGGCCCGGATCGCGCAGCACGTCGGCGAGCGCGGCGAGCTCCGCGCGCGCGACGGCGGGCCGCTTGGTGATGGTCAGGACGAGCGCGTGCAGCAGCGACGCCCACACGTTGCGGACCAGCGACCGCAGCATGGCGCGGAACGGCTGGTTCGCCAGCAGCGTCCACAGCGCGTTGCGGCGGTCGCGGCGCAGCGGATGCTCCGACGTCATCCCGATCTCGCGGAGCCCCCGCCGCGCCGCCTCGGCGTGGTACACGACCGCGTCGGTCGCGACGACGACCCGGTGCCCGGCCGCGTGGACCCGCCAGCAGAAGTCCAGGTCGTCGCGGAAGATGCCGTACTCGACGTCGAACCCGCCGAGCCGGTCCCACACGTCGCGCCGCACCAGCATCCCGGCGCTGGACACCGCCAGCACGTCGCGGACGCCGTCGTGCTGGCCCTGGTCGAACTCGCGGCGGTCGACGCCGGTCCAGCGGCGCCCGGCGGCGTCGACGGACGTCCCGGTCTCGCGCAGCACCCGCCGGTCGGCGAAGTCGCGGATCTTGGGTCCGACGACGGCGATGCCCGGGTCGGACTCGGCGGTCCGCAGCAGGTGGCCGAGGGCGTCGTGGTCGGGCACGGAGTCGTCGTGCAGCAGCCAGATCCACTCGGACCTCGGGGTGCCCGGCTCGTCGTCGGGGACGGGGGCGGACGCGGCGTCCTGGCGCAGCGCCTCCGCGACGGCCTCGCCGTAGCCGGTGGTGCGGGGCAGCGTGAGGACGTCGTGCCCGCCGATCACCTCGGCGAGGACGGCGGGGCCGCGGTCGCGGCTCCCGGTGTCCACGGTCACGAGGCGCTGCACGGGCCGCGCCTGCGTCAGCAGCGCCTTGAGCGCCTCGGGCAGCCAGCGCGCGCCGTCGTGGGCGACGAGGACCGCCGTGACGACGTGGCGATCGAGTGTGGGGGCCAAGGATCGCTCGATCTGTGGGACGACGGGTTGTTCCCTGCTGGAATGCAGCAGCCGTGCCGACCATCAGATCGGCACGGCTGCTTACTGTACGCGTGGCCGGGCGGGCACGCTCCGGATCCCCGGGATCCGGGCGCCGGCCCGGCCGCCGCGGGCGTCCGGGAGGGGCTCAGCGCGGCGCCGCTCCCCTTCGGCGCCCGCGAACCGGCCGGCCGGTGACCCGCGGGTCGTGGACGTCAGACGGCTTGGCGCTTCAGCTTGCGGCGTTCGCGTTCGGACAGTCCCCCCCAAATACCGAAACGTTCATCGTGCTGCAGCGCGTACTCCAAGCACTCCGTCCGCACCTCGCATGCCCGGCACACCTTCTTGGCCTCGCGAGTGGAGCCGCCCTTCTCCGGAAAAAACGCCTCCGGGTCCGTCTGCGCGCACAGTGCGCGCTCCTGCCAGCCCATCTCTTCGCCGTCTGTGCCGTGCGCCAGCGGGATGACGACCTCGCTCACAGCGCACCTCCTGCCCGTGGAACCCCCTGGTCAATGCCGTCCTCAAGATCTCTCCCCCGGGAAGGCATTGAAACTACACCGACGAAATTACACGCGTGTAGCGCCCGCCCCGTCAAGCGGAACGAGTTTCCAGGGCGACATAGCGGGTTATGTGGTGAACCCCTCGCCGATCCTCAGATGAAGATCAGTTAATCGGCGGGTCAGCGCGGCGGATCGCCGCGCTGACCGGCGCCGGTCACTGCGGCGGCGGGGGCCGGTTGTCGCGGTACCAGTCGCCGCCCTCGTCGGGCCGCTGCTCGCCCTGCGGCTGCCCCGGGTGGGTGCCCTGCGGGCCCTGCTGGCCCGCGCCCTCCTGGCCGGACCCGCCGTAGGCGCGGGTCCACTCGCCCATCTCCTCCTGCTGGTCGGCGGGCTGCTGCTGCGGCTGCTCGCCCCCCTGCGGCTGCCCCGGCTGCTGCGCCTGCGGCTGTCCGGTCTGGCCGGGCTGGCCGGGCTGGCCGGGCTGCGCCTGCCCGGGCTGGCCGTACTGCTGGTACTGCTGCTGGCCGTACTGCTGCTGCCCGTACTGCTGGCCGTACTGCTGCTGCGCGGCCTGCTGGCCCTCCGCGCCCTGCTGGCCGTACTGCTGGCCCTCGGCGCCCGGCTGGCCGTACTGCTGGTACTGCTGGTAGGGCTGCTGGCCGTAGCCCTGCTGCCCGTACTGCTGCTGCCCCTGCTGGTAGCCGAAGTCGGGGTAGCCCTGCTGCATCTGCGGCTGCGGGCGGGCCGGCTGCATGCCCTGGAAGACGGTGAAGACGAACCAGGCGCCGACGCCGATCACGGCGATCTTGCCGCCGCCGGCGAGGAACACCGCGAGCTTGCTGAGGGCGCTCGCGCCGTCGGCGGCCATCGCGCTCAGCCAGGAGATGACGGCGAACAGGGCGGTGACGCCGAGCACGCCGAGCCCGCCCATGGTGATGGTGCGCGCCTGCGGGGTCGCGGCGCCCCAGGTCGTCAGCAGCACCGCGAGGACGACCAGCCCGACACAGACGATCTGCGTGAACAGGGTGTCCTGGGCGGCCGCGAGCGCACGGTAGGTGAAGGCACCGCCGCCGCCGAGCAGCAGGATGATGCCCGCGAGCAATTGGACGCCCGCGGAGGCGAGCAGTACCCAGGCGGCCGGTTCGCGCAGGCGCTGGACGGCTTCCTTGTTCACGGTGACTTCTCCAGACCGAGGCAATCGGATGACACGCAAAGCTTTGCACATCCCGCCCGGCCCCGTCTCTGTCCCCCGCGGCACGCCAAACCGCTAGAAAGGCGCGGTTCGCGGACGCGAAACGTGCACTGCGCGTCGAGAGCCGCCCATCCGGCGCCCTAGGCTGATCGGCATGAGGATCGTGGCGCTGGCGGGCGGCATCGGGGGCGCCCGCTTCCTGCGCGGGCTCCAGGCCGCCGCCCCCGAGGCGGAGATCACCGTCGTCGGCAACACCGGGGACGACATCTCCCTGTTCGGGCTGCGCGTCTGTCCCGACCTGGACACCGTGATGTACACCCTCGGCGGCGGGATCAACGAGGAGCAGGGCTGGGGGCGGACGGACGAGACGTTCGCCGTCAAGGAGGAGCTGGCCGCCTACGGCGTCGGTCCCGGCTGGTTCGGGCTCGGCGACCGCGACTTCGCCACCCACATCGTCCGGACGCAGATGCTGGCGGCCGGGTACAAGCTGTCGTCGGTGACGGAGGCGCTGTGCGACCGGTGGAAGCCGGGCGTGCGGCTGATCCCGATGACCGACGACCAGGTCGAGACGCACGTGGTGGTGGACGACCCGGAGCACGGCCGGCGGGCGATCCACTTCCAGGAGTGGTGGGTGCGGCTGCGCGCGTCGCTGCCCGCGCTGTCGATCGCGCCGGTCGGCGCCGACGAGGCGAAGCCGGCGCCGGGCGTGCTGAAGGCGATCGAGGAGGCGGACGTGGTGCTGTTCCCGCCGTCCAACCCGGTCGTCAGCATCGGGACGATCCTGGCGATCCCCGGCATCCGGGAGGCGGTCGCGGCGAACACCGTGGTCGGCGTGTCGCCGATCATCGGCGGCGCCCCGGTGCGCGGTATGGCGGACGCGTGCCTGACCGCGATCGGGGTGGAGACGTCGGCGAAGGCGGTGGCCGAGCACTACGGGCTCGGGCTGCTGGACGGCTGGCTGGTCGACGAGGCGGACGGCGACGTGCGGGTCGAGGGCATCGAGGTGCGGTCCCGCCCGCTGCTGATGAGCGACCCGGAGGCGACGGCGGCGATCGCGCGGGCGGCGCTCGACCTGGCCTTGGAGCTGAAGAAGGAAGCACCGTGAACCTGCAGGTGTTCGGCATTCCCGGGCTGCCCGAGGTCGGCGAGGGCGACGACATCGCCGCGCTCGTCCCGGCGGACCGGGTCGAGGACGGGGACGTGCTGGTCGTCACGTCCAAGATCGTGAGCAAGGCGGAGGGCCGGGTCCTGGTCGCGGACGACCGGGAGAAGGCGATCGACGCCGAGACGGTGCGGGTGGTGGCGCGGCGCAGGCACGCGCGCGGCGAGACCCGGATCGTGGAGACGCGGCAGGGCCTGGTGCTGGCGGCGGCGGGGGTGGACGCGTCCAACACCGCGCCCGGCACCGTGCTGCTGCTGCCGGAGGACTCCGACGCCTCCGCACGCAGCATCCGCGCGGGCGTGCGGGAGCGCACGGGCAAGGACGTCGCGGTCATCGTGTCCGACACGCTCGGCCGGCCGTGGCGCAACGGGCTGACGGACGCGGCGATCGGTGTCGCGGGCCTCGCCCCGCTCAGCGACCTGCGCGGCACCGACGACGCGTACGGCAACCGGCTCGAAGCGACCATCACGGCGGTCGCGGATGAGATCGCGGCGGCGGCGGAGCTGGTGAAGGGCAAGCTCGACGGGGTGCCGATCGCGGTGGTGCGCGGGCTGTCCCACCTGGTCACGGCCGATGACGGGCCGGGGGCGCGGCAGCTCGTCCGGCCGCCCGCCGAGGACATGTTCCGGTACGGGTCGGCGGACGTGCTGCACGCGCGCCGCACCATCCGCGAGTTCACCGAGGACCCGGTCGACCCGGAGGCGGTGCGCCGCGCGGTCGCCGCCGCGATCACCGCGCCGGCGCCGCACCACACGACGCCGTGGCGGTTCGTCCTGCTGGAGTCGGCGGAGTCCCGGACCCGGCTGCTGGACGCGATGCGCGACGCGTGGGAGGGCGACCTGCGCCGCGACGGCTTCTCCGAGGAGTCGATCGCCAAGCGGCTGCGGCGCGGCGACGTGCTGCGCCGCGCGCCGTACCTGGTCGTCCCGTGCCTGGTCATGGACGGTTCGCACGACTACCCGGACGCGCGCCGCGCGACCGCCGAGCGCGAGATGTTCGTCGTCGCGACCGGCGCGGGCGTGGAGAACCTGCTGGTCGCGCTGGCGGTGGAGGGGCTCGGGTCGTGCTGGGTGTCGAGCACGATGTTCTGCCGCGACGTCGTCCGCGAGGCCCTGGACCTGCCCGACGAGTGGGACCCGATGGGCGCCGTCGGCGTCGGCCATCCGGCCGCGCCGCCCCGCGACCGTCCGCCGCGCACCCCCGACGCGTTCATCGAGGTCCGCTGACCCGCCGCGGCTCAGCGTTTCCAGGAGGAGAGGGCCTCGGCCAGTTCCTTGGAGGTGGGGAAGCGGAGGGCGCGGGGCGGGGTCGCGGACAGGCCGTGGTCGCGGGCGTAGGCGTCGCCGAACGTGCCGTCGGGCGCCCGGAACCCGGCCTGCTGGAGCGCGTTGCGCGCGGACCGGGCGCCGAGCGCGTCGCCGAACGCGGCCGCCGCGTCGCGGTGCCGCCGGTCCCGGGCGGTGACGGCGTACGGGTGGTCGAGCATGAGCGTGCCCTCGTCCGGGACGATCGGCGTCACCGGGTTGGGACGGTGCGCGTCGTTGTAGGCGACGGCGGCCTGCTCGGTGGTGACGACGAGGGACCGGTCGAGGCGCCCGGCGGTGGTGAGCCCGGTGAGGACGGCGGCCGATCCGCCGGACGCGTCGTCCGTCGGTGACGGCGCGGACGCGCGCAACGCCGCGGCGACGTCGCCGGCCTTCCCGCCCGTCTGGTCGACGGCGAGCATCGCGACCGCTCCGCTGATGCCGACCGCGGGGTCGGCGGCCCTGCGGGCGAGGCCCACGCCGTCCGCCTTGTCCTTGAACAGCAGCTTCCAGCTCATGGCGACGCGGTCGGCGGCGAACTCCTCCGCCACCGGGCGGGTCATGGCGAGCACCACGGGCGTCTCGGCGAGCGACGTCCCGCCCGAGGGGACGTCCTTGCCGCCCGCGTCGCGGACGATGCCGAGCCACACCGACGACTCCGGCACCCACGCGTCCGCGTGTCGCCGCAGCTCAGGCCGGCGGGCGAACTCGGCGGGCGCGACGGCCGTGACGCGCGCGCGGACGCACCGCCCGCCGACACGGTGCTCCTCCACGTTGAACCGGGACGCGACGTCGCGCAGCGCCGGCGCGATCTCCGGCTGCGCGGCGACGGAGACGCGCACGGTCCCGCCCGTGCACGACGACGGCCCCGGCAGCAGCCCGAGCGCCCACGCCCCGCCGCCCAGGCCCGTCACGACGAGCAAGGCGGCCGCCCACACCTTCCACCTCACGCGTCAGTCATACCGGACGCGCGTTCCTTTGCGGCGTGTTGTCGCCATGAACGGTGCCATGACGACAAACGCCGCGACTCAACGAGGGGTGAGGGTGAGCGTAGGACGGCCGAAGTGGCCGATCCCGTCCGTCTTGCGCGCGGCTTCGAGGCGTTCGGGCGGGACCTCGCCGTAGAGGGTGGTGCGCTGCTTGGCGGGACGCCCCGCGCGCGCGGCGATCTCCTCCAGCTCGCTGATGGGCTTGAACGAGCCGTTCTCCGACCCGGCCATCCGGCTGATGGTCTCCTCCATCAGCGTCCCGCCGAGGTCGTTGACGCCGCCCTGCAGCACCCGCGTGCACAGCTCGTCCCCGAGCTTCACCCAGGACGTCTGGATGTTGGAGATGGCGCCGTGCAGCAGGATCCGGGCCAGCGCGTGGACGGCGACGTTCTCCCGCACGGTCGGCCCCGGCCGCGCGAGCCCCGCCAGGTAGATCGGCGAGTTGTGGTGGACGAACGGCAGCAGCACGAACTCGCTGAACCCGCCCGTCCGCTCCTGGATGGACCGCAGGAGCTTGAGGTGCGCGACCCAGTGCGCCGGGGTGTCCACGTGCCCATACATCATCGTGGACGTCGTCGGGATGCCGACCTCGTGGGCCGTGGTGACGACCTCGATCCACTGGTCGGTGGGCAGCTTGCCCTTGGTCAGCACCCAGCGGACGTCGTCGTCGAGGATCTCGGCGGCCGTCCCGGGCAGCGAGTCGACGCCCGCCTCCTTCGCCGCCTCCAGCCATTCGCGGATGGACAGGTCGGTGCGGGACGCCCCGTTGACGACCTCCATCGGGCTGTAGGAGTGCAGGTGGATGCCGGGTGCGCGGCGCTTCACCTCGCGGGCGAGGTCGAAGTAGGCGGTGCCGGGCAGGTCGGGGTGGATGCCGCCCTGCATGCAGATCTCGGTGGCGCCCGCCTCCCACGCCTCGTCCACCCGGTCGCCGACCTGCTGGAGCGACAGCGTGTACGCGTCGGCGTCGGTGCGGCGCTGCGCGAACGCGCAGAACCGGCAGCCGGTGTAGCAGACGTTCGTGAAGTTGATGTTCCGGGTGACGACGTAGGTGACGTCGTCGCCGACCGTGTCGCGGCGCAGGTCGTCGGCGAGCTTCGCGAGCGCGTCGAGTTCCGGGCCGTCGGCGTGCAGCAGCGCGAGCGCCTCGTCGTCGGACAGGCCGGCGGGGTCGCGTTCGGCGGCGGCCAGCGCGGACTTGACGTCGGCGTCGAACCGCTGCGGCGCGCTCATCCGCTCCTTGAGCGCGTCCCAGTCGCCGTACACCTCGTCGAAGTCGTCGCGCCGGTCGGACGTGCGGCCGGTCGTGTCGATCTCGGTGTGCAGGTCGGTGCGCCCGGACGCCTCGAACCCGCCGTCGGGCTCCTGCCACGGGCGCCCTTCGAGAACGGCGTCCTCGCGGGCGAGCCCGGTCGCCGGGTCGGCCAGCGCGGACACGTGCCCGATCAGCCGCGGGTCCAGCCACGGCTCGCCGCGCTTGACGTACTCGGGGTAGATCGTCAGGCGTTCGCGCAGCTCGAAGCCCGACTCGCGGGTCCGCTCGGCCAGCTCGTCGATCTGCGGCCACGGACGCTCGGGGTTCACGTGGTCGGGCGTCAGCGGCGACACGCCGCCCCAGTCGTCGATGCCGGCGCGCAGCATCAGCGCGTACTGGTCGGCCACCAGGTTCGGCGGCGCCTGGACGCGCGCCTTCGGCCCGAGGACGATCCGCGTCACCGCGATCGTCGCGGCCAGCTCCTCCAACTCGGCGTCCGGGGTGTCGCGCATCTTGGTGTCCGGCTTCGCCCGGAAGTTCTGCACGATCACCTCCTGGACCGCGCCGTACTCCCGCATCGTCCTGCGGATCGCGAAGATCGCGTCGGCGCGCTCCTCGACCGTCTCGCCGATGCCGATGAGGATGCCGGTGGTGAACGGCACGTTCGTCCGGCCGGCGTCCTCCAGCACCCGCAGCCGGACGGCCGGGTCCTTGTCCGGCGACCCGAAGTGCGGGCCGCCGCGCTCGCTGAACAGCCGCGTCGCGGTCGTCTCCAGCATCATCCCCATGGACGGCGCGACCGGCTTGAGCCGCTGGAAGTCCCGCCAGGTCAGCACGCCGGGGTTCAGGTGCGGCAGCAGCCCGGTCTCCTCCAGCACCCGGATCGCCATCGCGCGCACGTACGAGAGCGTGTCGTCGTAGCCGTGCGCGTCGAGCCACTCGCGGGCCTGCTTCCACCGGTCCTCGGGACGGTCCCCGAGCGTGAACAGCGCCTCCTTGCAGCCCATCGCCGCGCCCTGCCGCGCGATCTCGAGGACCTCGTCGGGGCTGAGGTACGGCGCGTCCAGCTTGTGCGGGACGGTCGCGAACGTGCAGTAGCCGCAGCGGTCCCGGCACAGCCGGGTCAGCGGGATGAAGACCTTGCGGCTGTAGGTGATGATCCCGGGACGTCCCGCCGCCGCGAGACCGGCGTCCCTGGTCCTCGCCGCGTAGGCGAGGAGATCGTCGAGCTGCGGGCCGCGGGCCTGCAGCAGCGTCGCGGCCTCGGACTGGTCGAGCGTCTTCCCGTCACGCGCACGGGCCAAAGCCCGCCTGATCGCGTTCTGCGTGGCCTCCATGCGGGCACTCTATGCCAATCGTCATATTTTGCGCCGCGCCGGGGGCCGGGAAACCGGCGATCACCGGGATACAGCCCGCCGCACGCTCCGACTATTCCCACGAGACCGCCGCGACCCGGGATGTAGCGGAACTTAATCAATACCTCTAGAAAGAGTCGCTAGTCCTCAATGTTGGACTGAGTCAAACTAAGGGTGCGAGAGGGTCGTCCCCCCGGGCGGAACCACCGCCGCACGGCCCTCGCCGAAGGACAGTCCCATGCTGGTCATGCTCGCGATCATCATCCTGCTCGCCGTCCTCGCGCCGATTGCCGGCGCCGACACCCGCGACGGCCTCAACTGGACCCCCGGCAACTTCTGGCTCTCCCGCCGGTCCACCCGGCCCCGGAAGGAGAGGATCAGAAGCGCCGGTAGTCGCGGACGGGAAGACGGGGGCCGCGCCGCGGAGGCCGCGCGCCGGACGATCCCAGCAGCCGGGTGACCCGGTGCCGATGCCCCGCGTACGGCGCCAGCAGCTCCAGCATCCCGTCGTCGTCGACCTTGCGGCCCGCCAGCGCCCAGCCGACCAGGCCGGGCAGGTGGTAGTCGCCGACGGAGACGGCGTCGGGATCGCCGGCCGCCCGCTGCCGGACCTCCGCCGCCGTCCAGACCCCGACGCCCGGCAGCGTCCGCAGCCGGGCCTCGGCCGGGTCGTCCTCCAGCCGGGCGGCGACCCGCGCCGCGCCGATGATGGTCCGGGCCCGGACCGCCTCCAGCCCGGACCGGTGCCACTCCCACGACGGGATCCGGATCCAGACCGCGGGCGGCGGCGGGACCCGCAGCCGCAGCGCGGCGGGCGCGCCCGGCGCCGGCTCGCCGAACCGGCGCAGCAGGTACCCCCAGGCCCGCCACGCCTCCTCGGCGAGGACCTTCTGCTCCATGACCGCCGGGACGAGCGCCTCGAACACCCGGTTCGTCCGGCCGATCCGCAGCCCCGGCCGCAGTAGCGCCTGCCGCCGGACGATCTCGTGGTGCGGCTCGAACCCGTCCGGGTCGTCGGACGCCCCGAGCAGGTCCGGCAGGCCGTCGAGCAGCCATTCGGCGCCCGGCCCCCACGCGCGCCCCTCGACGACGCCTCCGCCGCTGCGGATCCGCAGCGTGCCGGGGCCTTCCGGGGTGTAGGACGCGCGCCAGACCGTCCCGTCCCGCTCCACCCGGAACGCGGGATCGTGGTGCCCGCGCTGGTGCGGGCCGAGCGTCGCCCCCACGTCGACGGCGAAGGCGGGCGCCCACTCCCGCCGCAGCCCCCCGGCGGCACGTCCCGGCAGCGGCCCGGACGCGACGCCCGCCGGGCCGTCAGGCATCGGTGGAGAAGCGGACCGCCGTGGGCGGGAGCTCGATGCCCGGCCAGACGCGCAGGCCGCAGCACAGCTCGTTGCCCGGCCCGACCACCGCGCCGTCGCCGAGGATGACCCCGTCGAGGACCGCTCCGGGCCCGACGCGCGCGCCGCGGCTCAGCACCGAGTCGCGGACGGTCGCGCCCTCCGCGACGAACGCGTCGTCCAGCAGCACGCTGCCGATGACGGTCGCGCCCGCCTCGACCACGGCGCCGCGCCCGACGGTCGTGCCGCCGCGCACCACCGCGCCCGGCGACACCGTCGAACCGGCGAGGGTCAGCCGCTCCCCCGGGCCGCCCGGCATCGCCGGCGAGTCGATCTTGCCGAGGACGAGGTCGCAGGACCCGCGGACGAACGCCTCCGGCGTGCCGACGTCCAGCCAGTAGCCCGACTCGACATGGCCCATGACGACCGCGCCGGAGGAGATGAGGGCCGGGAACGTCTCGCGCTCGACGGAGACGACCTCGTCCTCGGCGATCGTGTCGATCGCCGAGCGGCGGAACACGTAACAGCCCGCGTTGATCTGGTTCGTCACCGGATGGGAGGTCTTCTCCAGGAACGCGGTGACGCGTCCCGCGCCGTCGGTCGGGACGCACCCGAACCGGGTCGGGTCGTCCACCTCCGTGAGGTGCAGCGTGACCGCCGCGCCGGCGCTCTCGTGCACCTTCACCTGGGCGCGCATGTCGTGGCCGGACAGGATGTCGCCGTTGAGGATCAGCACCGGGTCGTCCGGGCCGCAGGTCAGCGCGCGCGCCGCGTTGCGGATCGCGCCTCCGGTGCCGAGCGGCTGCGACTCACTGACGTACACCAGGTCGACGCCGTGCGCGCGCGGGCCGAACGCCGCCTCGAACATCTCCGCGCGGTAGGACGTCGCGAACACGATGCGCTCGACGCCGGCGGCGTGCGCGCGGGCCAGCTGGTGCGCCAGGAACGCGACGCCGGCCGTGGGGAGCAGCGGCTTCGGGGTGGAGATCGTCAACGGGCGCAGGCGGGTGCCCTGGCCTCCCACCAGGAGGATCGCTTCCACTCGGCTCCTTTCTCCACCACGACCGTGGTGACGAAGCCTAGTGGGTGGCGGACGCGGGCCCGCGACCGTGGGAGGCCTCGTACTGCCGGATGGCGCGCTCGTAGGAGGCCATATGCGCCTCCGCGGACGCGGTCCAGGTGAACTCCAGCGACCGCGTGTAGGCGGCCTCCGCCAGCCCGGCGCGGCGCGCCGGGTCGCCGCTCAGCGCGGTCAGCGCCGACGCGATGCCCTCCGGGTCCGGCTCGGTGTAGGCGACCGCGTCGCCGCCGACCTCCGGCAGCGGGCCCCGGCGCGTCGTCAGCACCGGCGCGCCGCACGCCATCGCCTCCAGCACCGGCAGCCCGAACCCCTCGCCGCGGCTCGGCAGCGCCACCACCAGCGCGCCGCCGAAGAACCCGGGCAGCGACGGCCACGGCAGGTACCCCGGCCGCAGCACCCGCAGCCGCGGCGGCACCGTCGCCATCGCCGCGTCGACCTCGTCGTCCCAGCCCCCGCCGCCCGCGAGGACCAGCGCGGGCGGGTCCTCCAGGCCGGAGCAGGCGCGCACCCAGCCGCGGATCAGGTTCGGGACGTTCTTGCGCGGCTCCAGCGCGCCCAGATACGCGACGTACGGGCGGCCGTGCAGGCCGAGCCGGTCGGAGACCTGCTTCACCTCCGCCTCGGACGGCCGGTGGAACACCTCGTGGTCGACGCCGTGGTAGGCCACGTCGATGTGCTCGGGGTCGGCGCCGAGGATCCGGACGAGCTCGTCCCGCGTCGCCCGCGACGGGACGATCAGCCGGGTCGCGCGGCGCGCCGCCGTCCGGGTCGCCGACTTGACGTAGGTCGTGCGGACCGGGTCGTGCACCTCCGGCTCCGCGAACAGCGTCACGTCGTGGATGGTCACCACCGTCGGCCGGACGGCGCTGACCGGCATCGTGTACGTCGGCAGGTGGATCACGTCGGCCGCGACGCTGTCGGCGACGTGCGGCAGACCGGTCTGCTCCCACGCCAGCCGGGTCGCGCGGTGCGCCAGCGCCGCCGGGCCCGCGACGATCCGGGCCCCCGGGGCGAGCTGGCCGTACCGCTTCTCGTCCGCGCGCTGGCACGCGACCGCGAGGTCCGCGCCGAGCGCGTGCAGGGCCGACAGCAGGCCGTCCACGTACCGTCCGAGCCCGCCCCTGTCGGCGGGTACCGCGGTGGCGTCGAGCAGGATCCGAGGCGCCACGGTCCACTCCCCCATTCCGGCGCTTCCGCCGTAGTGGCGTAGATCACTCTTTACCGTTCGAGCCTACGCCCGCGACCGTGCCGGGCGCGCGACCTCCGCGCCCCTCGCCGCCGCGAGTCATGGTGAGGGCCTACCCGAGCCCCCGGGCCCATACCTTTCACTCCGGGCCCGGCCCCACACCTATCTCTTGCGCGCGTGCACCAGGACGATGCTGCCCTGCTGGTTCGGCGCGCTCCGGTCGGCGAGGGCGACGAGCGGCGCCAGCGGGGCCGCCGCGTTGAAGCCGACCTTCCCGCCGTACGTCGACAGCGACAGGTACAGGCGCTCCGTCGCGGCCGTCCTGAACTGGTAGGAGTGCCGCACGAGGTCGAGGCCGCGCTCGTCCATCAGCTTGCGCAGGCTCTCGTGGGTGTAGGTGTGCTGGACGTGGTACTTCGCCTTGTGCGCGTCCCGCAGCTTCGGCCATGCGTCCGCGCGGCTCAGCACGTCGGCGGACATGAAGATCTCACCGCCGGGCTTCAGCACCCGCGCCATCTCGTCCAGGGACTTCCCGCCGTCGTCGAAGTGCTCGATCGCGCACACCGACAGGACGGCGTCGAACGAGGCGTCGCCGAACGGCAGCCGCAGCGCGTCGCACTCGATCAGCGCGGGCGCGTCGGCGAGCGTCCGGCCGTACACCATCTTGTTGCGGGCCAGGTCGATCGAGACCGCGTGGGCGCCGCGGCGGCGCGCGCGCCCCGCCCAGTAGCCGTCGCCGCCGGCGACGTCGAGGACCCGCTTGCCGCGCAGGTCCCGTCCCATCCAGGACAGCAGCGTCCCCGCCTCGCGGTACCGGCACACGTGCACCTGGTGCCCCATGAAGGCGACCACATCCGAGAGTTTCATCGTCCCCAACTGTAGGGCGCGGCGGGCGGCGGCGCGGCCGAAGCGGCTCCGCGGAGCCCGGGCACGCCGCGATCGCGGTTCGCCTACGCTGGGCGCGTGAACATCAAGGTCGTCGCCATGCGGGCCCTGCGCGTGCTGCTGGTGCTGCTCGCGCTCGGGTTCTGCGCCTACAGCGTGATCCACCAGTGGGACGCGACGACGAAGGCGTTCCGGGAGATGTCCTGGCCCACGCTCGCCGGCGCGCTCGTGATGGGCCTGGCCGGCCTGTTCGCGTGGACGCTCGGGTGGCGGACGTTCCTCGGCGGACTCGGCTCGCACCTTCCGCTGCAGGTCGCCTACCGGATCTCCGCGGTCTCCCAGCTCGGCAAGTACGTGCCGGGCAAGGTGTGGGCGCTGGTCACGCAGATCGAGATGGCCCGCGAGCACAAGGTGCCGGCCGAGCGCAGCTTCGGCTCGACGCTGCTGGCCGTCGCGACCTCGACCGCGTGCGGGCTCGCCGTGGCGGCGGTGACGCTGCCGCTGACGTCCGCGGCGGCGCGCCGCGAGTACTGGTGGCTGTTCCTGCTCGCCCCGTTCATGCTCGCGGCGCTGCACCCGAAGGTCGTGACGTGGGCGCTGGACCTGATGCTGAAGCTCGTCCGGCGGCCGCCGCTGGAGCATCCGGTCAGCCTCGGCGTGACGCTGCGGGCCGTCGGCTGGACGGTCCTCGGGTGGGCGCTGTTCGGCGTGCACACCTGGCTGCTGTGCCTGGCCGTCGGCGGCGACGGCCCCGGGCTCCCGTTCCTCTCGACCGGCGCCTACGCGCTCGCGTTCGTCGCCGGGTTCCTCGTCTTCATCGCGCCGGGCGGCATCGGCGCGCGGGAGGCCGCGCTGACGGTGGTGCTGACGCCGGTGCTGCCGGCGGGCGCGCCGGTCGTGGTCGCGATCGCGTCCCGCGTCGTGCTGACGGTCGCCGACCTGCTCAACGCGGGCGCCGGCCTCCTCCTCGGCCGCCCCGCCCGCCGCCACCGCGCGGAGGCCGCCCTGTCCGCGGACGAGGACGGGAATGAAGCCGACCGCCACGCGCTTGTCAGGGGTACCAAGCCTACGAAGGAGTGACCGTGACGGCCCCCATCAGCGTGACCGACGCCACGTTCGCCGAGGAAGTCCTGAACAGCGACGTGCCGGTGCTCGTCGACTTCTGGGCGGACTGGTGCGGCCCCTGCCGCATGATCGCCCCCGTCCTGGACCAGATCGCGGCCGAGCAGGACGGCCGGATCAAGATCGCCAAGCTGGACTACGACGCCAACCCGCAGACCCCGCAGAAGTACGGCGTGCTGGGGCTGCCGACGCTGCTGCTGCTCAAGAACGGCGAGGTCGTCGAGCAGATCACCGGCGCCAAGCCGAAGCGGGCGCTGCTGAAGGTCATCGAGCCGCACCTGTGAGCGCGGTGAGCGCCTCCAGGTAGGCGGCCCAGACCGGGCCGTGGTCGACCGGGCGGACGCCGGAGCGCAGCCGCTCCGGCTCCCCCGGCGCGTAGAACCGGGTGATGGTCTCCGCCAGGCCGGGCACGTCGCCGGGGCGGCAGACCAGCCCGTCGACCCCGTCGCGGACCTGCTCGGCGAACGCGCCGACGTCGGTCGCGATCACCGGGAGGCCGTGCTCGTAGGCCATCCACACGTTCTGCGACGCGGTGGCCGTCCGGTACGGCAGGACGAGCGCGTCCGCGGCGGCGAACAGGCCGGGGACGTCCGCGGCGGGCACGTAGCCGGGCCGCAGGTCCACCCGGGACGCCAGGTCCAGCGACCGGATCAGCTCCCGGGTCTCGTCCAGGCCGCCCCAGAACTCGCCCGCGACGGTCAGCTCGACATCGCCGGGGCCCTCGGCGAGCGCGCGCAGCAGGACGTCCAGGCCCTTGTACGGCCGGACGATCCCCCAGAACAGCAGCCTCCGCCGCACCTTGCCGTCATCGGCGGGCACGCCGCTGGACGCGGGCAGGTGGGCGGGCATCTCCGCCACGCGGACGGGACGCGGCGTCAGCCCTCGCGCCAGCTCCGCCTGCGCCTCCGAATGGACGAGGACGCCGTCCACCTTGCGCAGCAGCCGCTTCATCAGCGGCTCGTCATAGACCTTGCGCTCGTGCGGCAGCACGTTGTGGCACAGCGCCACCACGGGCGCCCGCCGCCGGAGACCGGCGAGTATGCCCAGGTAGGACGGCACCTGGACGGGGCTCAGCACGGCCAGCACGACCAGGTCGTACGCCCGCAGCGCCCGGCCGGTGCGGTACCAGCCGTCCGGGCGGCGCCAGTCGAGGCGGTGCCGGGTGCCGGGGAACGGCTCGCCCTCCGGCTCGGAGATCGTCTGCTGCCCCGGGTACAGGAAGCCGGGGTACTGGGCGCGCCACGACTCGATGGCGACGTCGTGCCCGGCCGCGGCCAGCCGCCGCGCCAGCTCGGTGGTGTGGTGGGCGCCGCCCCCCTTGTAGGGGAAGGCGGGGCCGACGACGGCGATCCGCACTAGACCGCCCGCATCAGACGTCGCCGCGCGATCGGACGATCAGGTCCGCCAGCAGCGCCAGCGACGCGATGATCAGCCCCGTCACGAAGATCATGATGGTGTTGTTGGCGAAGTAGCCGATGTGCACCACCATGTCGAACACGCCCTTGAGCAGCCCGATCCCGATCAGCCAGAGGGCGAGCGGCATCAGCACCTTGAGCGGGTTGAAGTACATCACCATCCGCAGCACCTGCAGGATGTAGCGGTAGGCGTCCTTGGTGAAGTGGAACTTGGACTTGCCGGCCCGCTTGGCGTACTCGATCGGCATGTAGTGCACGGGGTGCTGGTTCGACAGGAACGCGATCGTGATCGTGGTGACGCACGAGAACCCGGGCGGCAGCAGCCGCAGGTACGGCAGCGACACGTCGCGGCGGAACGCGCGCAGCCCCGAGTTCAGGTCGGGGATCTTCGAGTTGGTGAGCCGCTCGGCGACCTTGCGGATGAACCACTTGGCGGGGACGCGCAGCAGCTTGTGCGTGCCCTCCTCGGTGGTGCGGGCGCCGACGACCTGGTCGACGGACGGGTCGGTGTCGAGGATGTCGACGAGGTCCGGGATCCGCTCGTTCGGGTACGACATGTCGGCGTCGGTCCACACGACGATGTCGCCGCGGGCCTGCTGGGAGCCGATGCGCCGGACCGTCCCGGACCCGCTGTTGTGCTGGAACGCCATGACCCGCATGTGCGGGAAGCGGGGCGCCGCCTCCTCCAGCCGGGCGAGGGTCGCGTCGGTGGAGCAGTCGTCGACGGCCAGCAGCTCGTAGCTCTTGCCGCTGTTGTCCATGGCCTTCGTGATGCGCTCGACCTCGTCGATCACGTGGTCCTGCTCGTTGTAGCAGGGCAGGACGATGGTCACGTGGACGGGCGGCGCCGCGTCGGGGTCGGCGGCGGCCTTGGGGGCCGTGCCGGGCACGGCGGCCGGGTCGCTCACGGGGTCGCTCGGCTCGGCGCCTTCGGGCGCGGGCCGCTGCGCGGGCTCGGCGGGCTGGGTACTCACGCACCGCGAGAATACTCGCAACGGCGCACCCCGGCCGACTCACCGGCCGACTCACCGCCCGGCACGGCGCGCGGACACCGCCCGCGGACGCCCCGGCGAGGGCGTGTCAGGGGGCCGCCGGCTCGGCGATCCACACGTCGATGCCGAGGCCCCAGGACCCGGCCGGCGGTTCGTCGAGGGTGCGCCCGTCCTGCCGGCTGCGCAGCCGCATGATCTGCCGCGGGCGCCCGTACGGCGCCACCTGGTCCGGCTTCGACCCCATGACCACCGGATGCCGCCCGGCGCGGTCGATCCTCCCGATGACGCGGCGGACGTCGGCCTGCGTGGCGAACGTGGCGGCCCGCGCGGCCGGCAGCCCGCACATCCCGCGCAGGACCTGCAGGAACCGGTCGGCGGTCCCGGCCTCGACGACCACGACGGAGCGGCCGGGCCCGAGCCGGTCGCACATCGCGCCGACCGCGCCGACCTCCTTCTGGTCGGTCCGCTCCACCATGTACCCGGCGGACGTGATGACGATCGGGACCAGCATCAGCGCGACGCCCGCCACCGCCGTGATCCGCACGACCTTCCGCGAGTAGCCGATCCGCCGCAGCCGCTTGGTGATCCATGCCGCCGCGAACGCCGTGAACAGCAGCAGGCCGGGGATGACCAGCCCGATCAGGCGGCGGGACGCCCACGGATGGTCGGGGGTGATGCCCGGCCTGATCAGCACCTGCACGGTCGTCCAGACGATGACGGCGTAGGGCAGCAGCCATTCCGGCGACTGGCGGCGCATGAGCCGCCGCACGAGCAGCGCCGCGCCGAAGGTGGCGAGCAGCAGCGCGGGGATGCCGATGTACCAGACGACCCAGTACAGCGACAGCTCCGAGTACTGCCGGGTGCCGTCCAGCGGCAGCTGGTCGATCTTCTGGACGGCCTCGATGAACTCGGCGTTCAGCCGGTCGTCGGTGTTGGTCGGGACGCGGCGGACGGTCTGCACGAGCGGCCGGACGGCGAACCCGACCATCACCAGCGCGGTGAGGATCGCGGCGGCGCCGGGCAGCCGGCCGCGCCCGATCGCGGCCCCGGCGGCCCGCAGCCGGCGGCCCGTGACGTCCCAGCGGAGCAGCACGACCATCAGCGCCGTCGCGACCACGATCGCGCCGGAGATCATCAGCAGCGGGTCGAGCGAGGCGTGCAGGTAGTCGAGGTAGGGGCGGGACTTGACGTAGCCCTCGACGAGCCCGGCGGCCGCGCCGAGCGCGAGCCCGCCGGCGAGGGCGTAGCCGGTGCGGCGCCGCCACGCGACGAGCAGCCCGGCGTACACGACGGCGGGCAGGATGTCGCGGATCCCGTCGATGCGGACGAGCACGATCAGCCCGAGCGCGAGGCCGCCGAGGAACGCCTTCACCGCGGCCGCGCCGGGGCGTTCCGTCCGGCCGTCGTGCAGCAGGGAGAGCCCGCCGAGCAGCAGGATCAGCGCCGGCGGCTCGCTGAAGGTGGACCGCGACACCCACAGCATCGGCAGGGTCAGCGCCAGCAGCAGCGCCCCGGCGGGCGCCCAGCGCGGGCCGACGAGCCGCGCGACGAGGCCGCCGAACGCCAGCACGCTGCAGGCGCCGAGCAGCGGCGCCATCAGCAGCATCCCGTGCGTGCCGCCCGCCCAGCCGCCGAGCGCGAGGATCATCGGCAGGCCCGCCATGAACTGCGGGACGACGGAGCCGCCGTGCTCGTAGAAGGCGGGGCTGTCGAACTTGAGCGCGGGGTCGCCGCCGCCGAACGCCCAGCGCAGTTCCGGGATCGGCAGCGAGCCGTGGTCCTTCAGCCAGGTCGCGAACTGCACGTAGGAGGCGGGGTCGCGGCGGACGATGATCTGCTCGGAGCACATCAGCGCCTCGAAGACCAGGAACGCGGCGGCGACCGCGATCACCCCGGCCGCCGACCACCACGGGGCGGGGCCGAGCGGCCCGTCGCGCTCGGCGGTCGCGTCGCGGGGCCGGCGGCGCAGGCCGAGCCAGAGCGCCGCCGCGGCGACCGGCACCCACAGCAGGATCGCCGGGCCGGGCCGGAACACCCCGCCCATCAGCAGCGGAAGCGCCACCACGAGCCAGGCGGCGACGAGCAGCGCCGGGGCCACGGTGATCCGGGCGAGCAGCCGACCCGCGTTCATGCACCCGCCCCGCGCTCGTCCGATCCGTGGTCATCCATCGGTGCGGAGCGTAGCGGGAACGGCCGGTCAGCGAGTCCCCGCCGGTCACGGGGCTCTACGCTCGCCCCATGAGCCACAGCGAACCCGCCGTGCCCGGGCCCGCCGAACTGCTGCGCCTGCGGCTGGCCGCCGACCCGTCCCGCCCGTTCGTCACCTACTACGACGACGCGAAGAACGAGCGCGTCGAGCTGTCCGCGCGGACGTTCGACAACTGGGTCGCCAAGACCGCGAACTTCCTGGTGGACGGGCTCGCGGCGGAGCCCGGCGGGCGTGTCGTGCTGGTGCTGCCGCCGCACTGGCAGACCGCCGTGTGGCTGATGGCCTGCTGGTCGGCGGGGCTCGTGGCCGAGCCGGTCGACCCGGCGGCGGTGCTCGAGCGGAGCGAGGCGGGGTCCGAACCGCTCGGGGCGTCCGGGCCGTACATCCTGGCGGCGGCCGAGGAGGTGCTGGACGTGGTGCTCGCGGACCCGGGCGTGGACGCCGAGGCGGAGGAGATCGTCGGGCTCTCGCTGCACCCGCTCGGCGGCCCGCTGGCGGACTGCCCGGTGGGCGTCACCGACTACGCCGCGGAGGTCCGCTCGTACGGGGACCGGTTCTCGGCGGGCCCGGAAGTGGGTCCCGAACTGCCCGCTTTGGATGTGACAAAGACCACACTGACCGGCGCGGAGCTGGTCGCGGCGGCCCGCGCGGCCGCCGCGAAATGGGAGCTGGACGCGGACGCGCGGCTGCTGGTCGACATGCCCTTCACCACACTCGACGGGGTTATGGCGGGCCTGGTCGCACCACTAGCCTCAGGAGCTTCCGTCATAATCCAACGAAACTTTGACAAAGCCGCCCTCGATCGACGCTTGACCTTGGAGCATGTGACGGCGGTCGCCGGACTGACCGGATGGAAAGACGCATCCGGGTCCGTGCGCCGGCTCGGCTGACCTACGCTCTCTTTGCCCGGGCTTTGTCAACCGAGCCGCGGCCAGCACCGTCACAGCACTACAGGACAGAGTCAGCAGAACAGACCGTTCCAGCAGAGCAGACCAAGCCGACCGACCCCCTGAAAGCGGGCCGCGCCCCCGGACACGGAGCCGATGAACAGCAACCCGATGTACATGGAGTACGTCGACGACGCCGATCCGCAGCCGGCGCCGCGTCGACGCGGCTGGCGCATCCTCGGCTGGGTGTGCGTCGGAATGTCGGCGGTCATGGTGGCCGGCTCCCTCACCGCCTACGGCCTCTACCGCAGCGCGATGGGCAACATCAACCACGAGGACGTCAACTCGGCGATCGGCCCCAACCGGCCGAAGAAGCTGAACAGCGCGATGAACATCCTCCTGCTGGGGTCCGACACCCGCGCCGGCGCCAACGCCAGCTACGGCCGGTCGATGAAGAACGACCCGCCGCGCTCGGACACGATGATCCTGCTGCACCTGTCCCCCGGCGGCAGCCAGGCGATGGGCATCAGCTTCCCCCGCGACCTGATCGTGCACATCCCGCCGTGCAAGACGCACGCGGGCGGCATGTCGGCGGACCAGCCGAAGGCGCAGATCAACTCCTCGTTCACCATCGGCGGCGCGGCCTGCGTCATCAAGACGATCGAGGGCCTGTCCGACATCCGCATCGACCACTTCATGCAGGTCGACTTCACCGGGTTCAAGGCCATCACGAACGCGATCGGCGGCGTCCCGGTCTGCCTGCCGAAGGACGTGAACGACCCCAAGTCCAAGCTGCACCTGACCCGCGGCAAGCACGTCATCAAGGGCTCCACCGCCCTCGCCTACGTGCGCGTCCGGCACGGCCTCGGCGACGGCTCCGACCTCGACCGCATCAAGCGGCAGCAGAAGTTCATGGGCGCGCTGGCGAACAAGGCCATGAGCGCCGGGGTGCTGAGCAACCCGACCAAGCTGATCCCGCTGATGAACGCGGCGACCAAGTCGCTCACCACCGACAAGGAGCTGACCCCGCAGGTCATGCTGAAGATCGCCCAGGGCATGCAGGGCATGACCTCGGGCAAGCTGCGCTTCGTCACCGCGCCCAACGGCCCCGACCCGTCCGACCCGAACCGGGTCGTGCTCACCTCCGCCGCGCAGCCGTTCTTCTCCGCGGTCCGCAACGACAAGACGGTGCCGACCGAGACCAAGTCGGCCACTCCGAAGATCCAGCCGGAGCAGGTGCGGGTGCGGGTCTACAACGGCAGCGGCATCGCCGGCCAGGCCAGCCGCGTCGCCTCCGACCTGGAGGCGCAGGGCTTCCAGGTGTCGGTCGGCGGCAACGCCTCCCAGACGAGCACCACCAAGGTGCTGTACGGTGCCGGGGCGGACCAGCAGGCTCAGACGCTCACCGCGCTGATCCCGAGCAAGCCGACCCCGGCGGCCCGCACCACCGGCGCGAAGCCCGGCGTGGTCGACCTGGTCGTCGGCTCGAACTGGACGGCCCTGAAGAACGCCAAGGGGGGCATCCCCAAGCAGCAGGGCGAGATCCGCGCCAACGACGACATCTGCAAGGGGGCTTGAACCGGCCGGCCATGACGTACAGCAGCAGGCCCTCGGGGCCCGAGACGGGACCGCTTGCCGCCGCGCGGGCGGCCGACCAGCGAGCACCGGACGACCGGGGCGCACCGGCCGTTCCCGATCCCCGTCCCGACCCGGCGGCGCCCGCCGCCGCGGACGCGGGGCTCCCGGGCACCGCGGCGGCCACCGCGACAGCGGCCTCTGCCACCGCGGGCACGGCCACCGCGGGCACGGCCACCGCGGGCACGGCCACGGCCGCAGCGGGCACGGCCACCGTCGCGGCGCCGCCGGACGGCGAGCGCGCGGCCTCCGGGCCGGTGCGGATCTCCTCCCCGCCGAAGCCGCGCAAGGAGCGGGACCCCTTCTTCGACAACGCGAAGTACTTCGCGATCCTGCTGGTGGTGTCGGGCCACTCGATCGCCAACCTGCAGAACGTCCCGATGGCCAAGGGCCTGTACATCTTCATCTACATGTTCCACATGCCGCTGTTCATCGTGATCACCGGCTACTTCTCGCGGAACTGGACGTTCTCCCCGGGCAAGGCCCGCAAGCTCATCACCAACGTCGGCGTCCCGTACGTGGTGTTCGAGGTCGCGTACTCGCTGTACGACTGGCTGGCCGGCCGCCACGACCTGGAGATCAGCCTGCTGAGCCCGTACTACCTGACGTGGTTCCTGTGCGCGCTGTTCCTGTGGCGGCTGTCGACCCCGGTGTGGCAGCAGATCCGGTGGCCGCTGGCCGTCGCGATGGGCTTCGCCCTGCTGTCGTACATGAGCGATCTCGGCAGCACCTTCGACATCCACCGGGTGTTCGGGCTGCTGCCGTTCTACGTCCTCGGCCTGAAGCTCAGGCCCGAGCACTTCGAGCTGCTGAAGCGGCCGATCGCGCGGCCCATCGGCGCGGCCGTCCTCGCGGTCGGGCTGGCGTGCTCCTACCTGGTGATGAAGCACATGTCGGTGCGGTGGATCTTCTGGAAGGACCCGCACTTCATGCTCGGCGTCGGCGACTTCAAGGGCACCCTGATGCGGCTGGCGATGTTCGCGTGCGCCACCGTGCTCGTCGCCGCGTTCCTGACGCTGATCCCCCGCAAGCGGTACTGGTTCACCGCGCTGGGCGCGACGACGCTGTACTGCTACCTGCTGCACGGCTTCGTCACCCGGCTGCTGAACTTCACCGGCTGGTGGGGCGCGGACTGGATGCACACGCCGGGCGGCGTCGTCGCGGTGCTGTGCGGTGCCGTCGTCGTCGGAACGTTCCTGTGCTCGCCTCCGGTCCGCCGGGCGATGAGCTGGGCGCTGGAGCCCAAGATGACCTGGGTGTTCACGCCGCTGCGCCGGCCGAGCCGCGGCTAGCCCGCGGCACGGAACCGGAACAATCTCTCATCCGGCCCCAGGGCCGCCGATCGCGGACTAGAGTCGCCCTGCCCGCACGTGAACGGTTGTCACGGACGAAATGAATCCTTCGGAGACATGACGGAAACCCTCCCTCAGCCGCGTCCCCCGGAGCCGGGCCGGCCCCTCGACGGCGGGCCGGCGCCCGTCCCGCGCCCGGCACCGGAGCCCCCCGCTCCGCCGCGCCGGCGCGACGCCTACTTCGACAACGTCAAGTTCTTCCTCATCCTGCTGGTCGTCGTCGGGCACGTCTGGGAGGTCCTCCGGACGAACAGCCACGCGGTGGACGCCGCCTACACGGTCGTGTACGGCTTCCACATGCCGGTGTTCGTGTTCGTCTCCGGCTACTTCGCGCGCGGATTCATGCGGTCGACCGACAAATTCCGGGTTATTTTCCCCACCTTGGTCGTTCCGTACGTGATCTTCGCCGTGCTTTACCGGCTGCAGCTCGTGTTCATCCGGGGAAATGATTTCCGGCTGCACGAACTTTTCCGTCCCCAGTTCCTGATGTGGTTCCTCGTCGCGCTGGTGCTGTGGCGGCTGAGCGCCCCGCTGTGGGGGCACCTGCGGCACCCCGTCGCGGTGTCGGTCGCGCTGTCGCTGGTCGCCGGGAGCTGGAGCTTCAACACCGACTCGACGCTGTGCCGGGCAGCGGGGCTGCTGCCGTTCTTCGTCCTCGGCCTCACCATCAGGCCCGAGATCGCGCTGGCCCCGCGCGACCGCGGCTGGACGCGCTGGGCGGGGTTCGCGGTGCTGGTGGCCGCGCTGCCGGCGGCGTACGTGTGGGAGCGCGGGACCGTCGTCCCCAAGATCGCGCACGGGGTCCTGCTGTGGAACCGCGGCTACGAGCACATGCACTTCAGCGCCGTCGAGGGCATGGCGTACCGGCTGCTGGCGATGGTGCTCGCCGTCGTCCTCGGCACCGCGTTCCTCGCCGCCGTCCCGCGCGGGCGGGCCTGGTACACCGCGCTCGGGACCCGGACGATGTACGTCTACCTGCTGCACGGCCTGATCGTGAAGACGCTCGACTACGGCGGCGTCTTCGACGCGCACTTCTTCGACACCCCGGCGGGCGTGGTCGCGGCGACGCTGGGCGCGCTCGCCGCCGGCGTGCTGCTCGGCACCGCCCCGGTGCAGCGGCTCACCCATTGGGCGATCGAGCCCAAGGGACGATGGCTACTCAAGCCCTCTCATGGCAGGACATAAGATTTACCTGCCGGATGCGGGTATGATCCAGATTCATCGAGTAGTTGATTGGCGTTCGCGTGAGCAGTGAATACGACATCTCCCTGAGCATCATCGTGCCCGTGCACAAAGTGCAGGGGTACCTCCGGCAGTGCCTGGATTCGCTGCTGGTCCCCGACGTGCCCAACCTGGAGATCATCGCGATCGACGACGCCTCGCCGGACGCCTGCGGGGAGATCCTGGACGAGTACGCCGAGCGCGACTCGCGGCTGAAGGTGCGCCACCTGACCGACAACGTGGGGCTCGGCGAGGCCCGCAACGTCGGGCTGGACATGGCGACCGGCGACTACGTCTGGTTCTTCGACAGCGACGACTACGCGACCGAGGGCGCCGTCAAGGCGATCTGCGACCGGCTCGCCGAGACCAGGCCGGACGTGCTGATGTTCGACTACGCGCGGTCCTACTGGAACGGGCGGGTCAAGCGGAGCATCATCAACCACCTGTTCCGGGAGCCGCCCGCGCCCGAGGTGTTCACGCTCGCCGACCGGCCGAGCCTGCTGGAGATGTTCACCTCGATCTGGAACCGGGCGATCCGCCGCGAGTTCATGATCGAGCACGGGCTGCGCTTCAACAGCGGCTACTACGAGGACGTCAGCATCACCTACCCCGTCCTGATGGCCGCCGAGCGGGTCAGCTTCCTGGACCGGGTCTGCTACATCTACCGGCAGCGCCGCAGCGGCGCGATCACCAAGACGGCCAGCGCCAAGCACTTCGACGCCTTCGACCAGTACGACCGCATCTTCGCGTTCATGGACCACCTGGGCCCGAAGATGGACCGGTACCGGCCGCTGATGTTCGACCGGACGATCTGGCACCTGCTGGTCATCATCGAGCGCGCCGACCGCGTCTACCCCTCGGAGAAGCAGCGGTTCTTCGCCGAGATGACCAAGACCTACAACCGCTACAAGCCGCCGGGCCACGTCCCGCCGGACGACGAGCCGGGGCTGGCCGACAAGCACCGGGCGATCGAGCGGGGCGACTTCCGGGCCTGGGAGCGCCTCAACACCCCGACGCTCACCACGAAGGCGAAGAAGCGCGGCCGCAAGGTCCGCAAGCTGCAGAAGCGCAGCGTCGTCCGCTCCAAGGAGCTCGCCAAGGAGCGGTACTACGCGATGCGGCGGCACATGCCGATCGACGAGAACCTCGCGGTGTTCGCCGCCTACTGGTACCGCGGCTACTCCTGCAACCCGGCCGCGATCTACGAGAAGGTCCGGGAGCTGGCGCCGCACATCCGCTGCGTGTGGGTCGTGAAACCGGGCGCCCGCAAGACGATGCCGGACGGCGTCGAGTACGTGGTGGCCGGGTCGGCGGAGTACTACCGGACGATCGCCGCCGCGAAGTACTTCGTCAACAACGTCAACTTCCCCGACAACGTCGTCAAGCGGCCGGGGCAGGTGCACCTGGAGACCCAGCACGGCACCCCGCTGAAGAAGATGGGCCTCGACCAGATGGAGTACCCGGTCGGGGCCGGCGACATGGACTTCAAGGCGCTGATCGAGCGGTCCGACCGGTGGGACTTCCTGCTGTCGGCCAACCCGCTGATGAGCGAGGCGTGGGAGCGCGGCTTCCCGTGCAAGTACGAGCTGCTGGAGATCGGCTACCCGCGCAACGACCGGCTGGTGCGGGCGACGCCGCAGGAGCAGGCGCGGCTGCGCGACGAGCTCGGCATCCCCGAGGGCAAGACCGCGATCCTTTACGCGCCGACCCACCGCGACTACCAGCGCCGGTACGCGCCGATGTTCGACATCGGCCGGGTCATGGAGCAGCTCGGCGACGACCACGTCCTGCTGCTGCGCGCGCACTACTACTACAAGCTCAAGAACATGGCCGCCGACCTCGGCTGGAACGAGGACCAGGTCATCGACGTCTCCAAGCACCCGTCCGTCGAGGACCTGATGATCGCCTCGGACGCGCTGCTCACCGACTACTCGTCGGTCATGTTCGACTACGCCAACCTCGGCAAGCCGATCGTGATCTACGCCAACGACTGGGAGACCTACAAGCTCACCCGGGGCGTGAACTTCGACCTGACCGAGTTCCCGCCCGGGGTCGTCGCCTACGCCGAGTCCGAGCTGGTCGACGCGTTCGCGTCCAGGGCCGCGTGGGGGGACGCGGCGGCGAAGCACCTGGAGGCGTTCCGGGCGCGGTTCTGCCCGTGGGACGACGGGCACGCGGCCGAGCGGGCCGTGCGCCGGGTGTTCCTCGGCGAGGCGCTCCCGCCGGCGGTCGCCGCCGGCCCGGCCTAGCGGCGGCGCGGCGGGCCGCGCCGGCCACCATCCCCTTGACCGTCCGCGACCGGACGCCGCGTCCGGCTCGCACAGCCCCCGAAGGAGTGGGCATGACCGCCCCCAGGATCAGTGTCATCGTGCTCTCGCACGGCGCCGGGGAGGACCTCGGCGACGCCCTGGACTCGCTCGCGGCCCAGACGTTCCGGGACCTCGAGGTCCTGGTCGTGGACGACGGCACCGGCACGGCCGCGCGGGCGGAGCTGCCCGACGACCGGTTCCGGATCGTCCGCGACGGGGCGCCGAGCCGGGGCGCGGGCCGGAACCTTGGGGTGGCGGAGAGCCGCGGCGAGTTCCTGCTGTTCGCCGACGGCGGCGACCCGATGCCGCCGGAGGCGGTCGCGGCGCTGCTGACCGCGCTGGAGGCGTCCGGGTCGGAGCTCGCGACGGGCCCCGACGCGTCCCGCAAGTGGACGGGGCAGGTGTCGCAGTGGAAGGCGCGCGGCGACAACCCGGCCCCCGCCAAGGCCACCGACCTGCACCGCAGCCCGGACCTGCTGCTCAACCGCAAGATCACCGGGACGCTGCTGCGCCGCTCGTTCTTCGACGCGGCGGGCCTGGAGTTCCCCGACCTCGGCCGCTACGACGACCTGCCGGTCATGGTGCGGGCGCTGCACGCGGCGACGTCCGTCGACGTGGTGCCGGACATCGTGCTGCACCGCCGGTCGCGCCGGTACACCCCGACGACCGAGCCGCAGGAGATCGCCGACGGGTTCGGCGCGGCGAACCTCGCGACGGCCTGGGTCGCCGAGCGCGGCGACGTCAAGGAGCTGCGGCGGCTGCAGCTCGCGCTGGTCACGACGGAGCTGAAGACGTTCCTGGACGCGCTGCCGGACCTGTCCGGCGAGGAGCGGGAGCAGGTCGTCGCGCAGGCCGCGGCGTACGCCAAGGGCGTGTCGCCGAAGGTGTTCGCGGAGGCGCCCGCGCTGACCCGGCTGAAGTGGCACCTCGCCGAGGCGGGCCACACGATGGAGCTGGTGAAGGTCGTCCGGTACGAGCGCGGCAAGTCGTCGCCGTCGATCGTGCGCGACCCGCTGCGCCGCTACGTCGTCTACCCGTACTGGAAGGACGCGAAGGTCGACGTCCCGCGCGAGGTGTACCGGGCGCGCGACGAGGTCAAGATGCGGGGCCGGGTGCACGCGGTGCGCTGGGAGGACGACCGGCTGGTCGTCACCGGCGAGGCCTACATCAACTCGGTCAGCTCGCGCCGCCGCTGGACGTCGATCAAGACGGTGACGCTGCGCGACGGCCGCCGCAAGATCGTGATGAAGGCGCGGCAGACCCCGAAGCCGGGCAAGTCGTCCGGCGGGTGGACCGGGTTCGAGTTCGCGCTCGACGCGGCGAAGCTGAAGGAGCGCGGCGGCTGGCGGGAGGGCACCTGGGAGGTGCACGCGTCGGTGCTGAACGCGGGCGTGTTCCGGCAGGGCCCGGTCCGCGGCGGCGGGTCGGGGACGGGCGCGCACCCGCCCTACCGGTACGTCGCCGACGACGTCCGGATCGTGCCGAAGGTCGTGGACGGGCACTTCGTCGTGCAGGTGGAGCGCGTCCGTGAGCGGGCGACCGCGCTCGAATGGGACGAGGGCGGGCTGCTCGTCGAGGTGGAGTCGGCGGGCGCGCCGCCGGCGGAGCTGGTGCTGACGCTCGGCGACGCGCGCGTCCCGGTGCCGGTGGAGGCGCGGTCCGGCGGCTGGACGGCGCGCGTCGACCCCGACGCCCTCGACGTCGCCATCGACCCCGACTCGATCGACGACACCCGCGACTGGACGCTGTCGGCGGACGGCCGGCCGCTCGTCCTCGCCGAGGGCGTCGCGGAGGCGCGGCGCACGTTCGGCGCGCTGGAGGTGAGCGCGGGCCGCGGCCCCGGCGGGTACGTGCGGGTGCGGCGGGCGACGATCCGGCTGTCGGTGACGGAGGTCGCGTGGCGGCCCGACGGGACGCTGGCGCTGGCGGCGACGCATCCGGCGCACGCGTCCGGGCAGATCGTGGTGCGCAGCCGCGGCCGCCGCAAGGAGCACGCGTTCGACCTGGTCGCGGACGGTTCGGGCACGCTGCGGGCGGAGGTCCCGGCGGCGGCCGTGCCGAGCGTCGCGGGCGTGCTGCCGCTGCGTCCCGGCCGCTGGGACGTGCTGTTCCGGCCGCCCGGCGAGCGGGCGCTGACCGTCCGGCTGACGCCGGAGGCGCAGCGCGCCCTGCCGGGGCCGCTGGAGGTGGCGCGGCGCGGCTACGAGCCGGAGACGAAGGACGGCCGGCTCGTCGTCGCCGTCACCGGCGACGTGTCCGGCGAGGAGAAGAGCGCGGGCGCGAAGTACCGGGAGGAGGCGCGGCGCCGGGTGGCCCGCGACGGGCTGCGCGACGCGGTGCTGTTCTCCTGCTTCAACGGCCGGCAGTACTCCGACAGCCCGAAGGCGATCCACGAGGAGCTGCTGCGCCGCGGGACGGACCTGGAGCAGCTCTGGGTCGTCAACGACGCGCAGGCGGAGCTGCCGGACACGCTGCAGGGCGTGCGGCTGAACGGCAAGGAGTGGCAGGAGGCGGTGACGACGTCCCGCTACATCGTCACCAACCACCGGCTCGGCGACTGGTTCCAGCGGCACCCCGACCAGGTCGTGCTGCAGACCTGGCACGGCACGCCGCTGAAGAAGATCGGCCGGGACGTCAAGGAGGTCCACTTCGCGTACGCGCCGGGGATGAAGTCGGCGCTGCAGAGCAAGGAGAAGAAGCCGGAGGGCCCGGCCGTCCCCGAGTGGAGCCACCTGCTGTCGCCGAACCCGTTCAGCACGGAGATCTTCCGCCGCGCGTTCGCGTTCAAGGGCGAGATGCTGGAGGTCGGGTACCCGCGCAACGACCTGCTGTACAGCCCGGAGGCCGACACCGTCGCGAAGTCGGTGCGGGCGCGGCTCGGCATCCCCGAGGGCAAGCGGGTCGTGCTGTACGCGCCGACGTGGCGTGACGACCAGTACTACAGCCGCGGCCGCTACAAGCACGACATGCGCCTCGACCTGGACCGCGCGCGCGCCGCGCTGGGCGACGACCACGTCCTGCTGGTCCGGCTGCACTCCAACGTGGTGGACGGCATCACCGAGGACCCGCACGGCTTCGTCCGGGACGTGTCGCTGTACCCGGACATCACCGAGCTGTACCTGATCTCCGACATGATGATCAGCGACTACTCGTCGGTGATGTTCGACTACGCCAACACCGGCCGGCCGATGCTGTTCTTCACCTACGACCTCGCCGACTACCGGGACCGGCTGCGCGGCTTCTACTTCGACTTCGAGGCGGAGGCCCCGGGGCCGCTGGTGGAGACCTCCGACGACCTGATCGACGCGATCCGGGACGTCGAGGCCGCCACGGCGGGCCACCAGGACCGCTACAAGGAGTTCGTGGCCCGGTTCTGCCCGCTGGACGACGGGCACGCGGCGGCGCGTACCGTGGATCGCGTGTTCCCCCCGTCCCGTTGACGGTTTTCCCCTGAGGACCCACCAGTGACTACCCCCAAGGTCAGCGTCATCGTCCCGGTCTACAACTGCCGGACGTCGGTGGCGGGCACGCTGCGCTCGGTTTTCGAGCAGACGATCGCGCCGGAGCTTGTGGAGGTCGTGGCGGTGGACGACGGGTCCACCGACGGCAGCGGCGCGGAGCTGGACCGGCTCGCCGCCGCGGAGCCGCGGCTCACGGTCGTCCACCAGCCGAACTCGGGGGGTCCGGGCGGGCCGCGCAACACCGGGATCGAGCGGGCCCGCGGCGAGTACCTGTTCTTCCTGGACGCCGACGACCGGCTCGGCCCGGAGGCGCTGGAGCGGATGTGCGCGCTGGCGGACGAGCAGGGCACCGACATCGTGGTCGGCAACTACGTCGGCGTCGGGCGGGGCGCGGCGCGGTTCAAGGAGAACATCGCCAAGGTCTCGGTGGACGACCCGGAGATCGACGTCTTCACGCGGTCGCTGACGGCGCAGAAGCTGTTCCGCCGGGAGCTGGTCGAGGCCAACGGGATCCGGTTCCCGGAGGGGCTGCTGTCCGGCGAGGACAAGGTGTTCGCCGTGCACGCGTACCTGCACGCGTCGGGCGTCTCGGTCATCGCCGATTACGACTGCTACTACCTGGTGGAGCGCGACGACGGCACCAGCATCATGCAGACGGGCGGCGCGTCGTCGGAGGACTACTACGCGAAGGCGGCGCGGCCGCTGCTGGAGATGGTCGTCGCCCACCGCCGTCCGGGGCCGATCCGCGACCGGATGCTGCTGCGCCTGTTCACCCGGGACGTGCTGCACCGGATCAAGGCGCACCGGTACCTGGAGGACTCGGCGGAGTACCGGCGGCAGACCCGGGACGGGGTGCGCGGCCTGTGCGAGGACTTCCTCACCCCGGCGGTGCTGATGCGGATGCCGCCGCGGCTGCGGCTGATCGCGCACTGCGTGCGGAGCGGGCACGACGAGCTGCTGACCCGGATCGTCGAGGCGATCCTGGCGCCCGACCCGGTCCCGGTCGTGGTCGACAAGGACCGCGCGTACGAGGTGTACCCGGGGTTCCGGGAGCCGTCCGCGGCGATCCCGGACGCCTACTTCGACGCCACGGACCGGCTGCGGACGGAGCGGAGCCTCACCGGGCTGGACTGGGACGGCGGGAGCCTGCGGCTGGCCGGGACCGCCGTGATCGCCCGGGTCGATCCGGGCGCGCAGTCGCTCGCGCTGCTGCTGCGGCACCGGGGGTCCGGCGCCGAGCGGAGGCTGCCGGTCGAGGGGGACGTCGGCGGCTTCGCCGCCGGTATCGCGGCGTCCGGCGGATCGGACGGCGGTGCCTCAGAGGGGCCGCTGGAGGCGGGCATCTGGGACCTGTACGCCGAGATCACCACCGACCGGCTGGTCAAGGAGGGGCGGCTCGGCGCCGACCGCGCCGAGGGCGTCGCGCTGCCGCCGGAGCGGTTCGTCGCGTCCGCGCGGGGCGCCGCCGCGGTCGAGCCGTTCTTCACCCGCGAGTACGGCAACCTGAGCTTCACGGTGCGGCCCGGCGCGGCCGGGCTGGCCCGGCTGGTCGCCCTCGACGGGATCGGCTGGGACGGCGACGGGCGGCTCCTGGTGCGCGGGCGGGTGCCCGCCGCGCCCGGCGCGCACGCGCACGTCCGGGTGGGCGTCGCGCTCGACCGGCGCGGCGGCGGCGAGTCCCGCCGGGGCGAGGCCCGGGTCGGGGAGGACGGCGACGCCGTCGCGTTCACCGCCTCCGTCGACCCGCGCGGGCTGTCGTCCGGGCGGTGGGACGCCTGGCTGGAGCTCGCGGTGGGCGGCGACACGACCCGGATCCGGGTGCCGATGGCGGAGGCGGGGCGGTCCGCCGCGGTCGCCTGCGCGCCGTTCGGGATGCGCCGCGCCCGCTACTACCGGACGGGCGGCGGGAACCTCGCGGTCGAGGTCGTGCCGGGGAAGGTCCCGGCGATGGCGCGGTCGGCGCGGCGCCGGCTCGGCGGCCGGGGACGCCGCTGACGCGCGCGCGGACCGCCGCGGGACCGCTGCCGTTCACGAGCACCTGGTAAGGTCCCGCTTACGCAGTGAAATCGGGGGAAAGGTCGCTTTCACGTGGATGCTGCGGTTCGACGTGACACCGCGGTCCGCCACCGCGGCGGGCCGGACCGGGCCGCGGACACCGTCGCGCACCAGGTCAGGATCGACGCCGCGGACGTGCTGACGATCGGCTGGCTCGAGGCGCCGCCCGCGGGCGCCCGGCTCGTCCTGCGGCATACGGGGTCCGGCGGCGCGTCCGGCGCGCCGTCCCGCACCGAGCACACGGTGCCGCTGAACGGCCGCCCGTCCTGCTCGGTCGCGCTCGGCGCCCTCGGCCTCGCCCGCGGCACCTGGACCGTCCTGCTCGACACCCTCGGCCTCGCCCCCTCCGGCACGGCCGGTTCCGGCGCGGACGACCCGGCCCGCCCGCTGCTGACCGACGACCCCGGCTTCTCGCTCGACGGCCTGCGCGCGTACGCGGACGTCCGCCGCGAACGCGCCATCCGCGTCGTCCGCGCGCCCGGCGGGCAGGTGGCCCTCGACGTCCGGGAGGTCGCGCCGCACGCCGAGGTGACGGCGGTGCGCCCGGCCGGCGGCGAGATCCAGATCTCCGGCCGGCTCGCCTACACCGGCCCCCGCCCGGGCCGGGCCCGGCTCGCCGCGGTCGCCCGCAAGGGCGGCGGCGCCACCGCCCGGGACCTGCGGATCGACGGGACCGAGTTCGAGGCCTGCCTGCCCATCGACGCCCTCGCCGCCGGGCCGCCCGCGCTGTGGGACCTGTGGCTGGAGGCGGCCGGCGTGCGCGCCCGCCTCGCCACCCTGCTCGACGACGCGCCCGGCAAGCGGAACAAGCTGTCGTTCCCCCGGCAGATCGCGTCGGGCGCCGGCGGGACGATGAGCGTCCGGCCGTACTACACCGTCGAGGACGCGCTGTCGGTCGCCTGCCACCTGGTCGACGAGCGGGACGCGGCATGAAGATCACCTTCATGCTGCTGGACGCGTTCACCATCGACGGGACCGTTCGCAGCACCATCACCCTCGCCAACGAGCTGTCCCGCCGGCACCAGGTGGAGATCGTCAGCGTGCTGCGCGACAAGGACGCCCCGGTGTTCCCGCTCGCGGACCGGGTGGCGCTGAGCGCGCTGACCGACACCCGGCCCGGCGCGAAGGTCCGCTGGCCGCACGCCGGCCGCGCCCGGCGGCTGATGGACGAGCCGAGCCGGCTCGTCCACCCGGAGGAGCGCTGCTACGAGTACTTCTCCGCCTGGACGGACGCGCGGCTCACCGAGGTGCTGCGGCGGCCGCGCACCGACGTGCTCGTCACCACCCGCGCCGGGCTGAACATCGCGGCGGCGCGGTTCGCGCCGTCCGGCACCGTCACGATCGGGCAGGAGCACCTGCAGCTCGGCATGCACGAACCGGGCATCCTCGCGGAGATCACCGAGTGGTACCCGCGGCTCAGCGCGCTGACCACGCTGACGGTCGCCGACCGCGAGGACTACGAGCGGCTGCTGCCCCCGGGCACGCCGCCCGTCCACACGATCGGCAACGGGCTGCCCGAGCGGCTGTACCCGCGCTCCCGGCAGGAGAACCGGATCGTCGCCGCCGCGGGCCGGATGGTCTGGCTGAAGGGCTACGACCTGCTGATCGACGCGTGGGCGAAGGTCGTGGACAAGCACCCGGACTGGCGGCTGCGGATCTACGGGGAGGGCCCGCGGCGCGAGGAGTTCCGCCGCCGCGCCACCCGGCTCGGCCTCTACAACCACGTCCTGCTGATGGACGCCACCGACGACGTCGAGGGCGAGCTGGCGAAGGCGTCGATCCTGGCGCTGCCGTCGCGCGCCGAGGCGTTCGGCATGACGATCGTCGAGGCGTTCGCGTGCGGGGTGCCGGTCGTCGGCTTCGACTGCCCGCGCGGCCCCCGCGAGATCATCACCGCGGGGCGCGACGGGCTGCTCGTCCCGCCGGAGGACACCGGCGCGCTGGCGGGCGCGCTGACCCGGCTGATCGACGACGGCGAGCTGCGGCGCAAGCTCGCGGCGGGCGCGCTGGCCTCGTCCGAGCGGCACCGCGTCGGCACCGTCGCCGACCGGTGGGACCGCATGCTCGCCGGCCTGCGCGCCGGCTAGGACGCCTTCACGCGGTCCCGGGCGAGGGTGCCGGCGCGGCGGCTCAGCGCCACGATCCGCCGCCTGGTCCACCCGCCGTCGTCGCCGCCGTCCTCGGCCTCCGCGGGCTCCTCGCGGACGCGGCGCGGCTGCGGGACCAGCGCGAGGCCGAGCGCGATGCAGGCGAACGGCACGGCGGGCAGCACGTAGCGGTAGTCGAAGTCGGCGGTCGCCGCCGGGATGACCAGCAGCGCGAGGCCCATCCCCCACGGCATCAGCGGGCCCGTCCCCCAGTGCCGGACGGGGCCGAGGAACCGCCACCGGGTGCCGCGCCGCCCGACGTGCGGCAGCGCGAGCACCAGCCCGCCGAGCAGGACGAGCCCGAGCACCGTCCCGGGCATCGACATGCGGTGCTGGTAGCTCAGCATCGTCCCGGCCCAGGGCCGGACGACCTTCGTCTCCCCGCCGGACGGGTCGTACTTCACGGCCTCCAGCGCCTGCTCGTCGTCCCACGACTCGCCCTGCGGGAAGACGTACTCCAGCCACGTCCACGGGGTCGGGTACGGCTCGCGCTTCCAGTCGAAGGACCGCCACGTGTCGCGGAACACCACCCGCGCGTAGTCGCCTGGCTGCTTCTCGATCGCCTGCTTGGTGAACTCGCTCGAGAGCCGGTTCGCCTCGTCGCCGGTGATCCAGCCGGGGATCCGGTGGAACGGGGAGTCGTCGGTCCACAGCACCGCGAACGCGGGCGCGATCTGCGGGTTGGAGTCCTTCGGGCACATGATCCGCAGCTCGGGACTCGGCTTGATCTTGGCGCAGTCGGCGAACGCGGCGGTGCGGCCGTAGATCCAGATGGAGCCCGCCTTCGTCACCGCGAACTCGCCGTGGACCTGCTTGAACCAGTACATGTAGCCGCCGAGCGGCAGCACGAACGCGATCACCACGGCGACGAGCGCGCGCCACCCGGCGCGGCGCAGCAGCATCCCGACGAGGATCACCGCGACCAGCGGCAGCCCGGCCGACCGGGTCACCGCGGCGAACGCGGCGAACAGCCCGGCGAGGGCGCCGAGCCACCACGTCGACCGGCGCCGCCACAGCGCCGCGGTCACCGCAGCCACCAGCAGGAACGTGAAGAACGAGTCCGACATGAGCATGTGCTCGAGGGAGATCTGGTAGCTGTCCAGCAGCACCGGCACCGTCACGGCCGCCGCCAGCAGCCCGGGGACGAAGTCGCGCCATGCCCAGCGGCCCGCGCGCCGCTCTTCTCCGCCGAGCGGCCACCCCGCCCGCGCCGCGCGCCACACCAGCAGGTACACCAGGACCCCGGCGAGGACGCCGATGGCGTGCTGCACGGCGACCACCACGGTGAAGCTGTGGAACGGCTTCAGCGCCCACAGCAGGAACGAGTAGCCGCTCGGGCGGGTCTCGCCCGGCTGGAGCTTCAGCGCGGAATCGAGATATCCGGCGGAGTCGCCGCTCCACCTCGGCGCCGGATACCCGCGCACCGCCACGACCCTGATCCAGATCGCCACCGCCAGCACGCCGGCGAAGGGCAATTGGGCGAGAACCGCCGTAGGTCTGACGCGCACCGGCAAAGCCTACCCAGCCCCTCCGATGGAAACGATCGGGACGAGCCGGGCGCCGTCCCCCGGCGTCCCATACGTCCCATTAACGGAGTCACGACTCGGTGACAATGCCGGAGACCGCATCCGGACAGCCGATACCATCGAGCGGTCCCGGCACGAAAGGAATTCCTCCATGGCGAACTTCACGCTCGACGACGTTCGGCAACGGACGTACAAGGCGCGTGACGCGTGGTGGACGGTCCTGCTGGTCGACCCGCTCGCGTCCCGCCTGGTGCGGTTCACCGCGAACCGCACCCGGATCACGCCCAACCAGCTCACCGTGGGCGCGCTGATCCTCGGCCTCGGTGCGGGCGCCTGCTTCGCGGCGGCGTCCTGGCCGTGGCTGCTGGCCGGCGCGCTGCTGTACCACCTGTCGTTCACGCTCGACTGCATGGACGGCAAGATCGCGCGGCTCAAGGGCACCGGGTCGGTGTTCGGCGCGTGGCTGGACTACATCTTCGACCGCGTCCGGGTGCTGGCCTGCGCGGTCGCGCTGATGGCCGGGCAGTACGCGGCGACCGGCAACGTCGCCTATGTGTGGACGGCGCTCGGCGTCGTGTTCCTGGACATGCTCCGCTACATGGACGCCCTGGAGATCTACAAGGTGCGCGCGCAGATGCGCACCACGCTGACGGAGGCGCGCCGGGAGGCCGAGGCGCTGGAGGCGGCGGCGCGGGGCGGCGCGGCGGAGGGCGCGGTGCCGGACGCCGCGGCGGTCGACACGGACCTGCGGTCGGCGGAGGGTGCGCTCGGCGCGGACCCGGAGATCGAGGAGGACCGGGTCGTCGGCGACACCCGGCAGGGCGACGCCGACCGCGCGAACGCCGACCTGCAGGCCGGGTTCTACAAGCGGTTCCCGTGGTACATCCGGATCCGGAACGTGCTGCTGCGGGGCCGGATCCGCCCGCACCTGATCAGCGGCATCGAGTTCCAGATGGGCGTGTTCATCGTCGCCCCGGTGATCGCCGCGGCCGTGCCGGGCGCGATCATCCCGGTGGTGTGCGTGAGCGCGGCGGGCATGCTGGCCTTCGAGCTGTTCATCATCTACAAGTTCTGGCTGTCCAGCCGGGACTACAGCCGCAGCCTCGCCAAGCTGAACGCGAAGATCGACGAGTACCGGGAGCAGCTGCCCGCCGACGTCGTGGAGCGCCACGTCGGGGCGGGCGTCGGCAGCTCCGGCTGACGCCCGGGCTTCGCGGGACGGACCGACCGGGAGCGGGCTCGGCGGGGCGGGAGCTCGCGGCGGTCAGCGGGCCGCGAGCACGCCGTCGCGGCAGGTGTCCTTGCGGAGGCCGTTCCGGGGCACGGCGATCGAGACCGTCCCGTCCATGCCCAGGGTGCCGTACGTCGCGTCGGTGATCGTCTCGCAGGGGACGGTGAACGCGCGCCTCGGCCCGGCGCCGTCGACGAGCCCCGTGCCCTTCAACTCGACGGTGCCGCGCTCCCGGTCGACGATCTCCAGCCCGCTCCCCTCCGCGAGGACCGCGACCGCCGGGTACTTCAGCACCCGCCAGGTGAGCCTCCGGAACCCGGACACATCCCGGTCGCGGGTCTTGATCGCGACCGGATCGGACCCGAACGGGCAGCCCGGAGCCGGCAGGCCGCGGGCCTTCGCGCACCGGTCGATGAACGCGTTGTAGGCCTGCGACACGGCGCGTTCCCCGGCGGGCGTGACGGTGAACTCCGGCGAGACCGGCACCTGGCCGGACACGGTGCCGCCGTCCCCGGGGAACACCGGCGTCTGCCCCGCGGCGACCCGCACCACGCCCTGGCGGCCCTGGTAGAAGCGGTACAGGCCGGGAAGCAGCCGGTACTCCACGCTGCGGTCCTTGTTCGCGGGATCCACCCGCAAGGGGGCGCGGATCCCGCCGACCTCGACGTACCGCATCGCGGTCACCGCGAACCGCACGGTCGCCAGCGGCTCGGCGATCCGCAGCCCGGCGCGGCTCTTCAGCAGCCGCACGGTGGTCCTGTACCGCCTGTGGTGCTCCCCGACGAGTACGACGGTGACCTCCGCGTCGTCGGTGTAGCCGGAGTCGCTCGTCTCCGTGACGGCGCCGACCTTCCAGTCGCCGAGGGCGCCGGCCGCGAGGAACCGCGCCTCCTCCCCGTCCGGCCGGTCGATCTTCGCCGTCCTCAGCGCCCGGGCGACGTCGTGCTTCCCGATCGCCTCGAAGTAGCCGCGGACCAGCCTGACCGTGCCGGGCTCCCGGCCGGTGCCGTGGACGAGGGAGGCCAGGAGGACCCCGGCCAGGACGACGCCGCCGCCGAGCATCCACCGCCGCCGGTACCGGAACTCCCGCACGGCCGCCTCCCTGATCGTTTTCGCGAGTCAATGAGATGGCATCGGCGCTTTCCAGGGTCCCCGGCGACCGGTTCCGGCCAGGCCGGAACCGCGGCTTCCCGTCCTCCGCCAGAGTCGGCGGCGGAGGTGATCGGCGGTGGACGACGACGAGCGGCGGTACGCGACGGCGCGCCTGTACGGGCGGGCCTCGCTGGCGGCGGCCGCGGCGGCGGTGGCGGCGGCGGTGGCGCTCCTGCTCGCCTTCGCCCGCCCCTGGGGCTCCGGCGAACCGGCCGCGCAGGGCGCGACCCCGCCGGCGACCCCGTTCCCCCAGCCGTCCGCGGTCGCCTCACCCGCCGCGAAGCCGGCGGACGGCGGGACGGTGCGGATCGTCGAGCAGGGCTTCACCGCGCTGCGCGACGCGTCCGGCGAGCACCGGGTGAGCTGGGGGCTCGTGCTGGAGAACACCAGCAGGACGACGGCGGTCTCGGTGCCGGTGACCGTCGGGATCCTCGACCGGCGCGGCGCGCAGCTGATCGGGAGGACGAGCGACTACGCCCGGCACCGCAGCACGCCCTACATCATGCCGGGCGCCCGTTTCGGCATCGGCGACGACACCTACGTCACGCGTGCGGGCGCGGCCCAGATGACGTTCCGGCTCGGCGCCGCGCAGTGGCTCCCGCCCACCGACCCGCGCGCGCCGCGCCTCACCGCGAGCCTCGTCAAGGGCGACCTCTACAGGGTCGACAAGCTGCAGCCCTTCCTCCTCGGCAGCCCGCCGCGCGCCGAGGTGCACCGGGAGCGCCGGCACGACCTGTCGATCACGTTCCGGGTGGAGTCCGGCGCGCGCGAGGTCCTGCCCGACGGGCACGCGTCGGCCGTCCTCCGCGACTCGCGCGGCCGGATCGTCGGCGGCACCGGCCCGGTGGACACCGTGACCTGGACGCGCTTCCCGCCGGGCTGGTCGATCCAGCGGATCCGGTCGGCGGGCGTTCCGCCGACCGTCGATGTGAAGCGCATCGAGGTCTACCCCGAGCCGTACTACCGCCTCTGAACCCGCCGCCCTGCGGGTCATGCCGCGGGTCAGGCCGCGGGTCATGCGGCGGCGAGGAGGTCGGTCCACTGGCGGCACACCTCGTCCAGGCCGTAGGCGGCGCGGACCTGGTCGCGGGCCAGCGCAGCGTCGGCCTCCCACCGGTCCAGCGCGACGGTGCCGGAGATCGAGGCGGCCATCGCGGACGGGTCGGCGTGGATCCAGCGGGTGTCGTAGATCGTCTCCGCGCCGGGCCAGCCGAGCAGCGCCGGGACGGCCCCGGACGCCATGCCCTCGGCGGGCGCGAGGTGGAAGCTCTCGTCGTCGCTGGTGGACAGCACGAACCCGATCCGGCGCAGCCAGGACGCCACGTCGCGGCCGTAGGAGTCGAACACCACCCCGCCGGACAGCACCGGGGACCGGCGGATGCGGCGGAACACCTGCTCGTAGTGGGCGCGCTCCTCGTCCTTCTGCCAGATCCACCAGTACTCCCAGGGGAGCTTGGACTTGACGAAGAGGGTGAACCGCGGGTCGTCGCGGCGCAGTTCCTCCAGCGCGTCCAGGGCGAGGTCGAGGCGCTTGCGGGACGGCGCGATGCCGATCATGCCGAGGTGGTGCTCGGCGCCGGCGAGCTTCGGCCGGTCGAGCTGCCGGTCGTCCACCCAGTTCGGCACCGTGGTGATCTTCGACATGGGCCAGCCGAGGATCTCGTGGGTCAGCCGCGCGTAGTGCGGGCTGACGCAGATGACCTGGTCGACGGCGTCGATGTCGAGGTGCCGGGGCCAGCGCGCGTACAGCTCGAAGCGGTGCAGCCGCACGACGAGCCGCTGCCCGGGCCGCTTGCGCTGCGCGAACCAGATCGCGTTCGGCCCGCACCACTCGCAGACGATCACGTCGGCCCAGTCGACGAGCTCCTGGCTGCGCTCCTCGTCGTGGACGCGCAGCGCCGCCCACGGGTCGACGCGGACCTCCATGTCGGGCCGCGACTTCAGGTAGTCGAGCAGGCGGGTGAAGAACTTCAGGTCGTGGCCGGCGACGCCGACGCGCAGGCGCCGGCCCCCGGCGGCGGGCGGCCGCAGGGCCGGGGCGTCCGGTTGCGCGGAGCGGCGCTCGTGCTCCTCGGCGGCGGCGAGGACGGCGGCGGACGGCTCCGGGAACGTCTGCGCCAGGCAGTCCCGCAGCCGCGCGGCGGCGGCGTCGAGGGTGAAGCCGGCGGCGGCCGTCCGGCAGCGGTCGGCGGCGAGCGTGTACACCTCGGGGTTCTTGCCGATGATCGTCAGCGCGTCGAGGACGTCGTCCTCGGTGGCGGAGAACAGCGGGTAGTCGGCGCCGAACAGCCGCTCGTGCATCGGCGTCCGGTTCAGCACGACCGGGACGCCGAGCGTCCCGCACTCCAGCACCTTCGTGGACAGCTCCAGGCTCGCGTCCATCTCCGGGTGCCGCCACGACAGCCCGACGTCGGACGCCGCCGTCAGCCGCATCGCCTCCGCGCGCGGGTGCCCGCCGTGCCAGACGACGCCGTCGCCGGTCTCCAGCGCGGTCCGCATCCGGGTCGCGAACCCGGGGTCCTTCGGGTCGTCGTGGATCTTGTCGCCGACCATGTGCAGCTCGGCGTCCACGCCGCGCATCGCGAGCAGGCGCGGCAGCGACGTCATCTCGTAGGTGTTCCAGCGCGGCGCGAACTTGCCGGTGTAGACGAGCCTGAGCGCGCGGCCGTCCGGGGCGCCGTCCGGGCGCGGTTCCAGGCCGTCGGGCAGCACGACGACGGGCGGGAACAGCACGCTCTTGCCGGCGGTCGCGGGGACGGCGCTCTCCAGGAAGCCGCGCAGCTCCTCGGTCTGGCAGAGCAGCACCCGGGACGCGTCGGCGATGCGGCGCAGCTCGCCCTTCGCGGAGCCGGTGAACTCGGCGGCGGACTGCGGGACGTCGGTGAGGTACGTCCACAGGCGCCCGGCGAGCGGCCCGCCGGACAGCTTGCCCGCGAGGCGGCGGCCCCGCACGACGACGAGGTCGAACGGCTCGGGCTCGTCGACGCGGGCGAGGATCACGGCGGCCTGCTTGGCCGGCATGCCCGCCTCCCCCTCGACCAGCCCTTCGGCGTGCGGGCTGCGGACGGTGACGCCGGGCAGGGCGCGCAGCGGGTCGACCAGCCGGCCGGTCCGGACCGGGGCCTTGAGCACCAGGGTCACCGCGCAGCCCGCGCGGGCCAGCGCCTGGACCATGCCCTGGGCCCAGATCGCCGATCCGTCGATGAGGTTGAGGTCGACGTCTCCGTAGACGAGGGCGCGTGGTGGCACAGCAGTTCCTTTCAACGAGGCGGCGTCATGTCCGCGGGCGTGCGCCCGGACCCCGCGGGCTGCGCCCGGTGCGAGGGTTCCAGCAGGTCGTGCAGCCGGTTCGGGCTGGTGACGGCGGCGTCCCAGTCGAGGAGCGCGAGGGTGGCGGGCGGCGCCTCGCCCCACAGGACGAGCGGCAGCGAGCGGGCGCGGGCGAGCTCGCGGACGTCGTGCAGCGCGCGGTCCCGGTCGTACATGCCGGGGACGCCCAGGTAGGCCCATGGCCCGCCGGGCTCGCCGGCCGCCGCGTCGACGACGACGAGGTCCACGTCCGCGGTGTCGAGGACGATCGTCGCGTCGTGCGGGTAGAGCGGGATCACCTTGGCGTGCTCGCGCAGCGCCGCCGCCGTCGCCGGGGCGAAGATCCCGGCGATGACGGTCCCGTCGTAGGGCGCGGCGGCGAGCAGCCGGTCCTCGGGGCGGTCGATCCGGTCGAGCTGGAGCCGGTCGCTCCCGGAGGCCGCCGGGCCCTGCTCGGGGCCGTTCCGCTTGCGCCAGAGCCGGTACAGCTCCTTCGGCAGCCGGACGCCGCGGCGGCGCGGGTTGCGGGCGGCGCCGGCGACGAGCCGGCCGAACTGCAGGGCGACCGAGGTCTCCAGCGCGCCGAGGCGCCGCTCCAGCTCCTGGACGCGCGCCTCGCGCTCCCGCAGGGCGGCGCGCAGCCGCGCCGCCTGCCGGTTCGCCTTCGCGCCGTCGGCTCCGCTCATCCGAGGGCTCCGTTCTCGCCGAGGTAGGTCATGACGACTTCCGCGATGCGGGGGCCGGCGTGGCCGTCCCACAGCGGGGGCTTGCGGTCGCCGGCCTGCGCGCCGGACTCCAGGACCTTGCGGACCCCCGGCACCAGTTCCGCGAAGGTGACGAGCCGGTTCGTCCCGTGGGTGATCGTGATGGGCCGCTCGGTGTTCGGCCGGACGGTCAGGCACGGCACCCCGAGGATCGTCGTCTCCTCCTGCAGGCCGCCGGAGTCGGTGACGACCGCCGCCGCGCCGCGCACGGCCGCGATGAAGTCGATGTAGCCGAGCGGTTCGAGGACGTGCACGCGGTCGTGCTCGTCGAGCCCGGCGGCCAGCAGGTTCGCGCGGCCGCGCGGGTGCACCGGGATGACGAGGTCGGCCAGGTCGGCGACGCCGTGCAGGTGCCGGACGAGCGCGGCGGCGGTCTCCGGCGCGTCGACGTTCGCGGGCCGGTGCATGGTCGCGAGGACGTACCGGTCCGGCAGCCCGTGCGCCTCCCGGACGCGTCCGGTGTCGAAGGAGTCCAGGTTGGCCAGCAGCGTGTCGATCATCGGGTTGCCGACCAGGTGCGCCCGCTCCACCGGGACGCCCTCGTTCGCCAGGTGCCCGATCCCCTCCGGGCTCGTCACCAGGCAGAGGTCGGAGAGCTGGTCGGTGAGCCGCCGGTTCACCTCCTCCGGCATGGTCATGTCGAAGGAGCGCAGCCCGGCCTCCACATGGGCGACCGGGATGTGCAGCTTGGCCGCGACCAGCGCGGCGGCGATCGTCGAGTTCACGTCGCCGTACACGATGACGAGCACCGGTGAACGGCTCGTGAACTCCCGTTCAAGGCCGACCATGAGGGCCGCGGTCTGCTCGGCGTGCCCGCCGGAGCCGACGCCGAGGTTCACGTCGGGCTCGGGCAGTCCCAGCTCGTCAAAGAAGATCTCCGACATCCGGGCGTCGTAGTGCTGCCCGGTGTGGATCACCGCCTGGTCGGCGCCGGCGGCCCGCAGGGCGCCGATGACCGGGGCCGCCTTGACGAAGTTGGGGCGCGCCCCGAGGACGTGCACGATGGGTGACACCACAATTTCCCTTCTGTTCATCAGGGTTGCCTACGCTCCGTCGCCGTGCGGAACCTTGCCCTGAAAAAGCCGGTTTACCTGCTGGGACTCACCTGGCGTCAGATCCGCGACGACCCCGGCCGGTCGCCCCGGCTGGCGGTGCGGCTGCTGGCCCGGGCGGCGCCCGGCCCGCTCGGCGGGCGCCTGCGCCGGTCCCGGCTGGCGGTGCCGCGGCCGCGCGGCGCGCGGCGCGAGAACGCGGAGCTGCGCGAGCTGCTGGCGCACACGCCGCCGGCCCCCGGCCGCGCCGCCCGTCCCCGGAGCGGTTCCGGGACGGGAGTGCTGCAGTTCGTGACGAACGCGCTGCCGGCCACGAACGCCGGCTACACCGTCCGGACGCACCGGATCGCGCTCGCGCAGCGCGAGATGGGGTTCGACACGCACGTGGCGACGCGGCTCGGGTACCCGCTCAGCCAGGGGCGCGGGGACGCGCGGGCCCGGGTGGACGTCGACGGCGTCCCGTACCACCGGCTGCTGCCGTGGCTGCCGCCCGCCGGGCCCGTCCGGGCCGTGGAGAAGGGCGCCGGCCTGGCCGGGCGGCTCGTCGAGGAGCTGCGCCCGGACGTCCTGCACGCGGTCAGCAACCATCTGAACGCGGCGGTCGCGCTGGAGCTGGGGCGCCGGCACGGGCTGCCCGTCGTGTACGAGGTGCGCGGCTTCCTGGAGGACTCGTGGCTGTCGCGCGACCCGGCGCACAGCGAGTCCGACGAGTTCTACCGGCTGACCCGGGAGCTGGAGACCCGCCGGATGGCCGAGGCCGACGCGGTCGTCACGCTCGGCGAGGCGATGCGGGCGGAGATCGCGTCCCGCGGCGTCCCCGAGGAGAAGATCTTCGTGGTGCCGAACGGGGTGGACGAGGCGTTCCTCGAACCGCTGCCGGACGCCGCCGGCCTGCGCGCGGAGCTCGGCATCGCCGCGGACGCCACCGTCGTGGGCCTGACGTCGTCGTTCTACGGCTACGAGGGCATCGACACGCTGATCGACGCGGCGGCGCTGCTGCGCGACCGCGGCGCGCCCGTCACGCTGCTGCTGGTCGGGGACGGTCCCGAGCGCGGCGCCCTGGAGCGGCGTGCCGCCGGGCACGGCGTTCACGCCGTGTTCACCGGGCGGGTGCCGATGGGTTCCGTTCGCCGCTACCACGCGCTCCTCGATGTGTTCGCGGTCCCGCGCCGGGCGGACCGGGTGTGCCAATTGGTGACGCCCCTCAAGCCGCTGGAGGCGATGGCCGGGGGAATCCCCGTCATAGCCAGTGATGTCAGGGCACTTCGCGAAATCGTGGAACCCGGCGTGACCGGGGCGTTAACAGTTCCGGAAAACGCGGAAGCATGGGCGAATTGTCTGGAAGACCTGGCTTACAGTCCCGAAAGAAGGCGAAAAACAGGTCAGCGGGCCCGGGAATGGGTTCGGGCGGAACGCACCTGGCGGGCCGTCGCGACGGGGTACCGGGCCGCCTACGGCCTCCGCTGAGGCCGTCCCGACGGACCTCGCCTCGATCGAAATCGCCATACCTGACATCCGGGAGCGCGCCGGGCGCGCGCACCGATCTCGAAGGGAGCCGGGCATGGATCTGGTGGTCATCGGACTCGGCTATGTGGGCCTTCCGCTGGTGCGGGAGGCCTGCCGGGCCGGCCTGCAGGTCGGCGGCCTGGACCGCGACGCACGGGTGGTGGAGGGGCTGAGGGCCGGCCGCTCGCACATCGACGACGTCGCGCCCGCCGAAGTGGCCGACATGCTCCAGGCCGGGTTCGCGCCCAGCCTGGACGCGGAGGTGCTGGACGGCGCCCGGACCGTGGTGATCTGCGTGCCGACCCCGCTGTCGCCCGACGGCGGCCCGGACCTGACCGCGGTGCGCGGCGCCGCCGAGACCGTCGCGGCCCACCTGGCGCCGGGCACCCTGGTGGTGCTGGAGTCCACCACCTACCCCGGCACCACCGACGAGGTCGTGCGGCCCATCCTGGAGACGTCCGGCCTGGTCGCGGGCGAGGACTTCCACCTGGCGTTCTCGCCCGAGCGCATCGACCCGGGCAACACCGTCTACGGGGTCCGCAACACGCCCAAGATCGTCGGCGGTCTCACGCCCGCGTGCGCGTCGGCCGCCGCCGCGTTCTACGGCAAGTTCGTCGAGCGCGTCGTCGAGGCCAAGGGGACGCGCGAGGCCGAGATGGCCAAGCTGCTGGAGAACACCTACCGGCACGTCAACATCGCGCTGGTCAACGAGATGGCGGTGTTCTGCAACGAGCTCGGCATCGACCTGTGGGACGCCATCGACTGCGCCGCCACCAAGCCGTTCGGGTTCCAGGCGTTCCGGCCCGGCCCCGGGGTGGGCGGGCACTGCATCCCGATCGACCCCAACTACCTGTCCTACAAGGTCCGCTCCCTGGGCTACCCGTTCCGGTTCGTCGAGCTGGCCCAGGAGATCAACGACCGGATGCCCCGGTACGTCGCCGAACGCGCCCAGCAGCTCCTCAACCGCGAGGGCCGCGCGCTCAAGGGCGCCAAGGTGCTGCTGCTGGGCGTCACCTACAAGGCCGACATCGCCGACCAGCGCGAGTCGCCCGCCCGGCCCGTCGCCCGCCGGCTGGCCCGCCTCGGCGCCGACCTGGTGTTCCACGACCCGTTCGTCACCGACTGGCAGGTGGACGGCACCCCGGTGCCCGCCGCCGGCGCCGACCTGCCCGCCGCGCTCGCGGACGCGGACCTGGCGATCGTGCTGGCCGACCACGCCGCCTACGACCCCGAGACCCTGACCCGGCACGCCCGGCTGCTGTTCGACACGCGCGGCCGCACCCGGGACGTGCAACTCGAAACCGTCGAACTGCTTTAGCGGGACGGCGCACCGACGGACCGGAACGAGTCGCCCGCGACCGTCCACATCGCGGACAAGGGGAATTCATCGACGATTTCCATGGGCGACGAAGACTCGAGCAGCAGGCGATTTTACCGGCACCTTGCGGAGTGAGTGGAATGCGGATCTGTGTTTGCACGGTGGTGCACCATCCCGAGGATGCGCGCATTCTGCACCGGCAGATACGCGCGCTCCTCGACGCCGGCCACGAGGTCACCTACATCGCGCCCTTCCGGGCGTGCAACGTGACCCCCTGGCGCGAGGTCAGCCCCGTGGACGTCCCGCGGGCCACCGGGAGGCACCGCCTCCGGGCCCTGCGGGCCGCCCGCCGGGCCCTCGCCGAGCACGCCGGCTACGCCGACGTGATCCTCCTGCACGACCCCGAGCTGGTGGTCTCGCTGCCCCGCGAGACGCGCGGCCGGACCGTCGTGTGGGACGTGCACGAGGACACGGCGGCGGCGCTCACCGCGAAGGACTGGGTGCCCGGGCCGGTCCGCCCGGTGCTGCGGCCCGCCGTCAGGCGGCTGGAGCGGCGCGGCGAGCGGCGGCTGAAACTGCTGCTCGCCGAGGAGGGGTACCGGGCCCGGTTCCGCGGCGACCACCCGGTCGTGCCCAACACCACCTACGTCTCCGACCTGCCGCCCGGCCCGCCGGACGACCGCCGCGCCGTCTACGTCGGCAACCTGTCGGTGGCCCGCGGCGCGCTCGACATGATCGAGATGGCGCGGCTGCTGGCGCACGAGGGCATCACCGTCGAGCTGATCGGCTCCGCCGACCCCGACGTGCGGCCCGCGCTGCGCGAGGCGCAGCGGACCGGGGTCCTGCGCTGGTACGGGTTCGTCCCGAACGACCGGGCGCTGCGGATCGCCGAGGGCGCGATGGCGGGGCTGGCGCTGCTGCACGACGAGCCCAACTACCGGCACTCGATGCCCACGAAGGTCGTGGAGTACATGGCCCGCGGCGTCCCGGTGATCACGACGCCGAACCCGCCCGCGGTGGACATCGTCGACCCGGCCGGGTGCGGGCTGGTCGTCCCGTTCGGCGACCCGGCCGCCGCCGCGGCGGCGGTGCTGAAGCTGCGCGACGACCCGGACCTGCGCGTCGGGATGGGCGAGCGCGGCTACGCGGCGGCCCGCGCGCGCTTCCACTGGCCGGTCCACGCGGAGCGCTTCGTGGCGCAGCTGGAGGCCTGGGCGGGCCGCAGCACCACCGTCGTGCCCGACCCCGTCCTCACCCCGCAGTCCCGGCCCGAGCCGCTCCGCGAATCGCTGCCGGAGCCGATGGCCGAGCCGCTTCCCGAGGCCGTCCCGGACTACTGACAGGCGCGCCCGGGCGGCCGGCGAGAGGCCGGTCAGGTGCCCGGCGACCAGGTCCGCAGGCGGTCGACCACGGACCGGGCGAGGCGGGCCGCGGCGCCCGGCGGGCGGTCCACGTCCACGACCACCACAGCCCGGTCGACGCGCAGCGCGATCATCCCGGCGGTCGGCCCGAGCTCGTAGGCCCGGCCGGCGGGGATGTCGGGGCGCTCCCGCGCCTGCGACTGGATCGCCTGCAGCGCGTCGAGCATCTTCTCGGCCGCCTCGGGCGTCTCCGCCACCCAGCGGACGCTCACGCTCAGGCCGCGCACGGTCGTCTCGGGCACGGCGTCGTCGTCGGGTGGCTCCGCGCCGCCCGAGGCGCGCGGCGCCGGCGACGTCCCCGCCTTACCGGTGGCCTTACCGGTGGCGCTCGCCTTGACGGACGGCGTCCCCGACGGCTCCGGACCGCCCGACGGCCCGCCGTCCCCGGGCTTCTTCCCCGCCGTCTCGTTCCAGGTCGTCTCGTACGTGCAGGACACCGGGTGCGGCAGCGTCACGCCCCCGACGCTCGTCCGGGCGGGCCGGACGTCGTGGTCGTCGGCGTGCACGGCCGCCAGGTCGGCCTTCTTGAGCAGCGCGCACGCGTCCGGCCAGTCGTCCACCGGCACGCCGCCCAGCTCGGCGGGGCCCGTCCCGTCCGGGCCGCCGCGCAGCGCGACCAGCCGGGCCGCGCCCGACGGGCGCGGCGCCGCCTCCGCGACCGCCGCGTACAGCAGGCCGCCCGCGGCCGCCAGCCACGGGCGCGCGCCGGTCAGGTCCGGGTCGATCGCGAACGGCGCCGGGGTCGTGGACGCGCGGCCGTCCGCCGGGTCCACGACGTCGACGCCCGCCGGGAGGAGCTGGTCCGCCAGCCGCGGCCGCAGCGCGTAGACCGTGCCGCCCGCCTCCGCCAGCGCCGCGTAGCCGGGGACGTCTCGCGACCACGCCACCGCCCCGGACGGGACGTCGACCGCCTCCATCCGGTCGGTGCCGGCGCCCTTCCCCTCCTGGTGGCGGACGACGATGAGCCGCCCGCCCGCGAGCACGGCCGGGCACATCCGGTCGCCGCACACCCCGTCGCCGTCCCAGCCGGCGATCTGGTCGCCGCCGGCGGTGAACGCGCGCAGCGCCGCCCCGTCCGCGACGAGGACCGCGCCGTCCAGCACCCGGACCTCGGGCGACTCCCCCGCCAGCGTCCGGCTCCACAGCACCCGCCCGTGCCCCGGGTCGACGGCGAGCAGCCGGCCGTCCTGCTCCCGGCAGCCCACCGCGACCGCGGCGAGGGCGTCGCCAGGGGTCTTGCGGGCGTTCCCGCCGTCCGCCGGGTCGCGGGCGCCGGGCGGGTCCAGGGAATCGGAGGGCTGCGCCGCGCCCTCGAACAGCCGGCACCCCTTCGGCAGCGGCGTCCGCCACAGCCGCTTCCCGGTCAGCGCGGACACCCCGTACAGGGTGCGGCGGCCGTCGTCGGTGGTCAGCACCACACCGGCGCCGGCGGGCCAGCGCAGCGTGGCGCGCGACACCGCCGCCGGGCGCTCGCCGTCGCGCCGCCACAGCTGCGCGCCCGACAGCTCGTCGAACCCGACGAGCAGCCGGTCGCCGCGCCGGCCGTCCCGCTCGAAGTAGGCGACGAGCCGGGACCGCGTGGACGTCCAGCCGAGCAGCGTCCACCCGGTGCGGCGGTAGCTCCAGCGCTCGGCGCCGTCGCGCGCGTCCCGGACGGCGAGGCCGCCGCCGGACGCCGTCACCACCTGCCCGCGCGACACGTCGTAGGCGACGCCGTCGTACCCGGCGGCGGACCCGCGGTGGATCCGCGTGGTCTGCTCCCAGCTCACGGCGAGCGGCCCGGGCGGCGGGCCGACGTCGGTCTGCGGCGCGACGGGCCGTCCGGTGACGGTGTGGCGCACCTGCCACCACTCGGCGTGCAGGACGAACCGCTCGACGAGGACCGCGCACAACGCGACGGCGAGGGCGCCGGCCACGAGGCCGAGCGCCATGCGGACGCCGCCTCCCGGACCCGGCCGGCTCCCGCCCACGCCCGCGCCGCCTCCCTGTTCCGCCGACCGCATACCCGTTCCACTGGCCGTATGGTGTGGACCTCCACCTTGCCGTGTCGCGCCCGCCCGCGCGACACGGCCCGGACAGAATCGCCCGCGGGACGCGGCTCGCCTTCCCCGGGCGCGCTGGGCCGGAACGAGCAGGGAGGGAACGTGGAGGTCTTCACCCGGTGGCGCACCTGGGACGCCGCCCGCGCGGACCTGGAGTCGTCCGGCGACGGCGCGCGCCTGGACCTCGGCGCGCTCTCGGCGGCGGCGGACGCGGCGCTGCGCTGGCACGGCGACCAGCGGCGCCCGACCGGCGCCCCGTACGTCGAGCACCTGCTGGAGGCCCTCGAAGTGCTGGTGCGCGGCGCGGGCGTGACCGACACGGCGGTGCTGTCCGCCGCACTGCTGCACGACGTGGTCGAGGACACCCCGGCCACGCTCACCGACGTGGAGGACGCGTTCGGGCCGGAGGTGACCGAGCTGGTCGACTGGGTCACCAAGCCGCCGGCGGGCGGCGCCGGGCGGCAGGCGAAGCGCGCCGCCAAGGCCGCGTACCTGCGGCGGCTGCGCGACGCCCCGCCGAAGGCGATCCTGGTGAAGCTCGCCGACCGGGTCAGCAACGTCCAGCGGCTCGACCGGATGCCGCCGGACTTCCAGCGCCGCTACTACGCCGAGACGGTCACCTACATCGTCCCGCTGGCGGAGCCGCACCCGTGGTTCGCGGCGTGGTACGGCGAGTGGCGCGAGGCGTTCGCGCACCTGCGCTAGCCCGCCTAGTGACCGGGCGGTCATGGGATGGGATGATCGGCCCATGGAACGCGAGTGGGTGGTCGAGGAGAGCGTCGCGATCGGCGCCGGGACGCGGGCGGTCTACGCCGCGGTCGCCGACCTGCGGCGGATGCGCGAGTGGAGCCCCGAGGTCTTCGCGACGTGGATCCGCGGCCGGGCCGTCAGGGCCGGCACGAAGTTCGTCGGGTTCAACCGGCTCGGCTGGCGGGTGTGGTTCACCACCTGCGAGGTGACGGTCGCCGTCCCGGGCGAGGCGTTCGCCTTCCGGGTGTCGAGCTTCGGCCTCCCGGTGGCGCTGTGGGGCTACCGGATCGAGGCCGTCGGCGGCGAGGACGACCACCGGACGCGGCTCACCGAGTACTGGGAGGACCTGCGGCGCGGCAATCGCGGCGCGGGCCTGGTCTCGCTGCTCGGGAAGGTGTTCACGGGCGTCCCGGCCGAGGAGCGCGCCGCGCTCAACCGCGCGGGCATGCGGGCGACGCTCGGCCGGATCAAGGCGGGCGTCGAGCGCGGCTGACCCGGACGGGGCGCGCGGGCACGCGGGCGGCGGGCGCGGCGGAGGCGGCGGGCGCGGCCCGCTCTTGGCAGCAAAACGAGAACCTGTTCTACTTACCGGTGTGACAAGTGCCGCGCAAGTCCATCCGATCCAGGGGCACGAGGTCGCGCTTCCGGTGCAGATCCGGGACGCCGCCGTCGCCTCGGCCATGTTCGCCGTCCCGGCCGCCGCAGCGCAGGCCGTCATCGCCTACTCCGGCCTCGAGATCGCCGAGCCCATGGCGGGCCGCGCGATCTGCTCGCTGGCGTTCGTCCGCTACGCCGACGGCGACCTCGGGCCCTACCACGAGTTCGCGGTCGCGTTCCTGGTGCGCCCGCCCGGGACGCCCCCGCCGTCCGGCGGCCTCGGGCGGCTGCGCGGCATGCGGGACGTGGGGGCGTTCATCCACTGGCTCCCCGTCAACCAGGAGTTCACGCTGGAGTGCGGGCGCAGCATCTGGGGCTTCCCGAAGGAGCTCGCCGACATCCCGATGGACCTCGCCGGACGCGTCAAGCGGTGCGCCGTGCAGTTCGGCGGCCGCACCGCCATCGAGGTGGCCGTACGGCCGGGCGCGCCGATGCCGGGCGGCGCCGGAGCGCCCAAGGTGGACGCGTACTCGTGCCTGGACGGCGTCACCCGCCGGACACCGTGGACGCTCACACCGTCCGACGTCCGGATGCGTCCGGGCGGCGCGAAGGTGGTCCTGGGCGACCACCCTGTAGCCGAGGAACTGCGTGCCCTGGGCCTGGACCGGGCGCGCGCGCTGAGCAGCACTACGGTCGGGCACCTGTCGATGACGTTCGACCCGGCCGAGGAGGTTCACTCGTGAGGCGGACGGCACTGGTCGCCGGCGCGGCCCGCGGCATCGGCGCGCTCGCGGCACGGCGGCTCGCCGCGGCGGCGTGGGACGTCGTCGCCGTCGACACCGACGAGGACGGGCTCGCGGCCACCGCGCTCCGCTCGCCGAACACCCACGTCCGCGCCTGCGACATCACCGACCCCAAGGACGTCGCGGGCGTCCTGGGCGTGACCGGGGCCGTGCACCGGCTCGTCATCGCCCCACCGCCCGCCGCCCCGGAACCGTCCCTCGACGAGGTGATGCGGCACGCGTTCCTCGGCCCCGCCGGCCTCGTGCGCGCGGCACTGCCCGGGATGTTGGAGCGCGGCGCGGGCGAGGTCATCGTCATCGCGCCGTCCGGCGCGTCGCCGGCGACGGCCGCCGCTTCCGCCGCGGCCCGCGCCTTCGTCGAGGCCCTCGCCGCCGAGCAGCGCGGGCGCGGCGTCGCGTTCCGCTGCGCGAGCCCGCCCGCCGGGGTCCCCGACCGGCTCGTCCTCGACGAGATCGACCGGTCCCTGGCGCGCCCCGGCGAGGTGCACGTGGCGCCCGGCGGAGCGGCCGGGCCGCTGCGCCTCGCGCTCCGCCGTCCGCGCCGGGCCCGGGCGTCCGCGCCGCCGCGCTGAACGTCGGAGGGACCGCATAGGCTTGTCTCTTTCGCCCCTTAGGGCGCCGGGGTCGTCCCGGCGAGCCGAGCGCGAGGAGCAGCCTGCATGTCGTCCCAGGTCAACGGGCGGCCGACCGGAGACGGCGGCACGGTCAAGGACCGTGAGATCGCCGCCGAGCAGCGGTACGTCGACATCGCCTACGCGCGGCTGGAGGAGATGCGCGCCGACGCCCAGGCGATGATCCGCGAGGGCTACCGGCAGTCGCTCGCCGGAACGAAGGGCTCCCTGGTGGACCGGGACGCGATGGTCCACCAGGCCGCGCTGCGCGCCCAGGCCCTCGACGTCGCCGACGACGGCCTCGTGTTCGGCCGGCTCGACCTCGCCCCCGGCGAGAAGCCGTCCGGCGAGGTCCGCTACGTCGGCCGGATCGGCGTGCGCACCAGCGAGCACGACTCCCTGGTCATCGACTGGCGCGCGCCCGCCGCCGAGGACTTCTACCGCGCCACCCCGGAGGACCCGCGCGGCGTCGTCCGCCGCCGCGTCCTGCACTCGCGCGGCCACACCGTCGTCGACCTGGAGGACGACCTCCTCGACCCCGACGCCGCCGACGGCATGACGATCGTCGGCGACGGCGCGTTCCTCGCCTCCCTCGCCCGCGCCCGCGAGGGCGCGATGCGCGACATCGTCGCGACGATCCAGCGCGAGCAGGACGAGGTGATCCGCGCGCCCGCCGACGGGACCGTCCTGGTCCGCGGCGCCCCCGGCACCGGCAAGACGGCGGTCGCCCTGCACCGGGTCGCCTACCTGCTGTTCCGGCACCGCCGCCGGTTCGGCTCGCGCGGCGTGCTGGTCGTCGGCCCGAACCGCCGCTTCACCGCCTACATCGAGCGGGTGCTGCCGTCCCTCGGCGAGGGCTCGGCGACGCTGCGCTCCCTCGGCGACCTCGTCGACGGCGCCACCGCGACCGTCCACGACACGCCCGCGCTCGCCGCGCTGAAGGGGGCGGAGACGATGGCGGCCGTGCTGCGCCGCGCCGTCGCCGACCACGCCCCCGGCGCGCCCGACGAGCTGCGCGTGGTGTTCAAGGGCGTCGTCGTCTCCCTCGACCGGCGGGTCCTCGACCGCGTCCGCAACGACGTGCACCGGCGCAGCCGCGGCAGCGTGAACGCGGCCCGCCGGCAGGTCGCCGAGATGCTGCTGGACGCGCTGTGGCAGCGGTTCACCGACCTCGGCGGGCCGGAGGCCGCACGGGAGGCGGAGGGCGCCGAGGCCGGCCTGTGGAACGCGATCCTCGCCGCCGACGGCCTGGCCTCCCTCGACGACGAGCCCGGCGGCCGCCCGGCGGGCAACGGCACGCCCCGCGAGCAGTTCGACGCCCGGGTCCGCGAGCAGCGCGAGTTCGCCGACTTCCTGGTGGCGTTCTGGCCGATCCGCCGCCCCGCCGACGTGCTCCGCTCGCTCGGCGACCCGGCCCGGCTGCGCCGCGCCGCCGGCCGCGACCTCGACCGCGACGACGTCGCCCGGCTCGCCTCCTCGTGGGCCGGCGACGCGCCGTTCAGCTACCAGGACGTCGCGCTGATCGACGAGATCGACGCGCTGCTCGGCTCGCCGCCCCGCCCGTCGCGCCGCCGCGCGTCCGCCGCCGCGGACGACCCGTTCGTCGTCGACGGCGTCAACATCCTCACCGGCGAGGAGGTCGCGGAGGACGACTGGGAGCCGGACATGCAGGAGCTCACCACGTCGATGGAGCGGCTCGAACGGTCCCGCCGCGTCGACGACGGCGTGGTGGAGGAGCGCCCCGAGTACGCGCACATCGTCGTGGACGAGGCGCAGGACCTGTCGCCGATGCAGTGGCGGATGCTCGGCCGCCGCGGCCGCCAGGCCAGCTGGACGGTCGTCGAGGACCCGGCGCAGAGCGCCTGGGAGGACCTCCCCGCCGCCCGCGCCGCCATGGAGGCGGCGCTCAGCGGGGAGCGCCCGTCGTCGCGGAACCGCCGCCGCAAGCCCGCGCCGCGCCGCACCCGGCACGAGTACGAGCTGACGACGAATTACCGCAACTCCACCGAGATCGCCGCCGTGTCCGCGCGGGTGCTGGCGCGCGCGCTGCCGGAGGCGCGCCCGGCCCGCGCCGTCCGCTCGTCGGGGATCGCGCCGGTCGTCCGCGTCCTGCCCGAGTCGGGGCTCGCCGCCGCGGCCCGGGAGGCCGCCGAGGAGCTGCTCGCGCAGGTCGAGGGGACGATCGGCGTCATCGTCCCGTTCCACCCGGCCGAGGTGCACGACGAGGGCACGATCCCGCTCCCGCACGAGATCGCGTCGGCGCGGTGGGACGCCGCCGCCCGCGAGCGCCTCGCCGCCGGGCTGCCCGACCGCGTCCAGGTCCTCGACGTCCTGGAGGCGAAGGGCCTGGAGTTCGACGCCGCCGTGATCGCCGCGCCGGAGACGGTCGCCGCGCAGTCCCCCAACGGGCTCCGCGTGCTCTACGTCGCGGTCTCCCGGGCCACGCAGCACCTGGTCGTCCTGACGTCGGAGCCGGAGTGGGAGGGCATCCTCCTGTCCGGCTGACGCGGCACGGCACGGCCCCGGCCCCGGGCCAGCCCAGGTCGCGCAGGCCCGGGCCGGGGTCCGCCGGTCAGTTCTCCAGGGCGGCGAACGCGCCGGGCTCGTACGAACCGCCCTTGGTGTGGAGCGTCACGCCGAGCCGGTTCGCCGCGTTGATCATCGCGACGAGGTAGACGAGCGCGGCGATCTGGTCGTCGTCGTAGTGCTCGCGCACCCGCGCCCACGTCGCGTCGGACACGCCCGGGTGGGCGTCGGCGAGCCGGGTGCCCTCCTCGGTGAACGCCAGCGCGGCGCGCTCGGCCTCGGTGAACACCGTGGACTCGTGCCAGGCCGCGACCAGGGCGAGCCGGACGGCGGTCTCGCCCGCGGCCGCGGCGTCCTTGCTGTGGACGTCCACGCAGTAGCCGCAGCCGTTGATCTGGCTGGCGCGCAGCATCGCCAGGTTCTGTACGGTCCGGGGCAGCGACGACTGCTGGATCGCCAGGCTGACGTTGAAGAACCGCTTGCCGATCTTGGCGCCGAGCTCGTTGGCCATCAGGTCGAATCGGGCTTCCATGTCTTCTCCTCCGTAGCGGGGCCCCTTGGCGGGAGCCGCGGGCCGCGCGGTCCGTCCGTGCGGCGTCCTGATGCCATGGAGATGCCGGTGCCCCGAGCCCTGTGACGGCACGGCCTTGTGACGTACGCCACCGGCCGCGGGTGTCACAGGGCGGCGGCGGCCGGCATCTCATGCGCGTGGCAGCCTTGAGGACGAGCGGACAGGAGCCGGCGATGAACGAGCCAGGGGACCCGACGAGCACACCGGCGGAACCGGCGAGCCCGCCTGCGGACGCACCGGCGGACGCGCCCGGCCGCGCCGACGCCGCCACCGAGGCGTTCGTGACCCACCGCAACCTGCTGTTCACCGTCGCCTACGAGATGCTCGGCTCCGCCGCCGACGCGGAGGACGTCCTGCAGGAAACCTGGCTGCGCTGGACCGGCGTCGACCTCGACACCGTCCGGGACAGGCGCGCCTACCTCGTCCGGATCACCACCCGCCAGGCGCTCGGCCGGCTCCGCACGCTCCGCCGCCGCAAGGAGTCCTACGTCGGCCCCTGGCTGCCCGAGCCGCTGCTGACCGCCCCCGACGTCGCCGACGACGTCGAGCTGGCCGACAGCCTCTCGATGGCGATGCTGCTGGTGCTGGAGACGCTCGCGCCGACCGAACGCGCCGTGTTCGTGCTGCGCGAGGTGTTCGACCTGCCCTACGACGAGATCGCCGAAGCGGTCGGCAAGAACCCCGCCACCGTCCGCCAGATCGTCCACCGGGCGCGGGCGCACGTCGCCGCGCGCCGGCCCCGCGGCGCCGTCTCCCCGGACGAGACCCGCAGCGCGCTGGAGGCGTTCAAGCAGGCGATCGAGACCGGCGATCTCCAGGGGCTCTTCGACGTCCTCTCCCCCGACGTCGTGTTCCTCGGCGACGGCGGCGGGCTCGCGCAGGCCGCACTGGAGCCCATCACGGGAGCCGACCGTGTCGCGCCCCTCGCCGCGGGCCTGAACCGGTTCGGCGCGGCGGCGTCGCTGCACCCCGCCCACGTCAACGGCTACCCGGCGCTGGTGTTCCGGCTCGACGGCGAGATCGACACCGTCATCGCGGTCCGCGTCGACGACGGCCTCATCACCGGCCTCTACGCCGTCCGCAACCCCGAGAAGCTCTCGCGCATGACGCGGGAGACCCCCGTCCTCCGCTGAGTTGTGGCGTGTCGCCGTCATCCCGGCCGCCATGAGGGCGACATGCCACAACCCGGCGCCGGCGGCGGGCGGTGAGCGGGGCGCGCGGGGGTGCGGGCGCGGTTAGGCTGGCGCTGCCAGCCCGACCCCCGCCGGAATGGAGTTTGATGAGCGGCCGGAACCCCGCCCCCCGCCGCAGCTACGGCGGCCGCTCCGCCGAGGAGCGCCGCGCCGACCGTCGGGAACGGCTGCTCGGCGCCGGCCTCGAACTGTTCGGGACCCGCGGCTACGCGGCGACCTCCATCGAGCGGCTCTGCGCCACCGCCAGCGTGTCCACCCGCAACTTCTACGAGGAGTTCTCCGGACGCGAGGAACTACTCACCGCCCTGCACCGCGGCATCAACGAGCGCGCCCGCGCCGCCCTCGACACCGCCTACGCCGGCGCCGCCGGCGAGCCGCTGCCCGCCCGCGTCGAGCGCGCCGTCCGCGCCTTCGTCACCGTCACCGCCAGCGACCCGCGCTGGGCGCGCATCGCGTTCGTCGAGGTCATCGGGGTCAGCGCCGGCCTCGAACGGCACCGGCTCCAGTGGCGCGCGCACTGGGAGGAGACGATGCTCGCGATGATCAGGGAGGCGGTGGAGCGCGGCGAGGCCGCCGACCGCGACTACCGCCTCACCGTCATCGCGATCATCGGGGCGGTGAACAACCTCGTCCACCACTGGTCCGCCCGCGACCAGACCATCCCCCTGGACGACATCACCCGGGAGCTGACCCACCTGATCCTGTCGGCGGTCAGATGATCGGCGGGCGGCCCGTCCGCGTCATGCGCCACGCGGTGCGGTAGGAGATCGGGCGGCGGGGGCCCGCCGGCTTCCGCCAGCCCTCCACGAAGCCCTTGAACCAGGGCTTCAGCGCGCTCGGCTTGCGCTCGCGCAGCAGGGTCATGCCGACCCACACCGCGAGGTAGGTGAACGCCAGCGGCCACGGCAGGTTCCGGCGGGCCAGCCAGACCCGGTTGCGGGCGTTGTACCGGTAGAACATGTCGTGTCGCGTCGGCAGGACGGCCGGGTGGAACATCACCGCGGACGCGTCGTACACGATGTGGTAGCCCGCGTTGAGGATCTGCCACGCGAGGTCGGTCTCCTCGTGGGCGTAGAAGAAGTCCTCCGGCAGGCCGCCGCCCGCGTCGAACGCGGCGCGGCGGATCGCGCAGGCGCCGCCGAGGAACGTCGTGACCTCCGACGAGCGCTCCGGGTCGCCGGCGCGCAGCCGCGGGACGTGCCGCCGCTCGCCGCGCCCGCCCTCCGGGTCGCGGACCCGGAACGACACGACGCCGAGCCCCGGGTCGGCGGCGAACCGGTCCCGCAGGTAGGTGCCGAGGCGGGTGGAGCGGTACCAGCCGTCGTCGTCGAGGAACAGCACCACGTCGCCGCAGGACGCCTCGACGCCGCGGTTGCGGCCCGCCGGGATGCCGACGTTCTTCGGCAGGCTGATCGTCTTGACCCGCTCGTCGTCGAACGGCGGGACGCCCGCGCGGTCGCCCACCGGGTCGACGCCGTTGCCGACGAGGACGACCTCGACGTCCGCGTGCTCCTGCTCCAGCGCGCTGCGCACGGCGCGGGCCAGCTCGTCCGGGCGGTTGCCCATGGTGAGGACGACGACGCTGAGTTTCACTTCAGTCTCCGGGAGGCCAGGATGCTGACCAGGTGCAGCAGGGTCTGCACGACCGCGACGAGCGCGACGGCGACCATCAGCACGCGGATCGCGACGGGGGCGTCCGCACCGGTCAGGGTGTCGATCAGGGCGGCGGCCAGGATCAGCAGCGACAGCTCGACGGCGCCGATGATGCGGTGGAAGCGCAGCATCGACGCGGCCTGCCGGGCCAGCGCGATCCCGGTGGAGCGGGGCCGCAGCGCCCGGTCGCCGCCGGACGGGTCGGCGGGCAGCCCGGACTTGGCGCGGGCCACCACGACGTTGTCGGTCTCGGCCTTGATCAGCGCGGCGCCGAGCGCGGCGACGAGCCCGAGCTCGGCCCAGCCGCCGTTCCTCCAGCCGCCCTGGGCGGCGAAGCCGAGCCCGATGAGCAGCGAGATCTCCGACAGGTAGTGGCCGATGCGGTCGAGGAAGACCCCCGCCACCGACGTCTGCCGCAGGTAGCGGGCGACCTCGCCGTCCACGCAGTCGAGCAGCAGGTACACCTGGATGAGCAGGGCGCCGCCGAGGGCCGTCCACAGCGCGCCCGTGCCGGACGCGGGCAGCGACACCACGACCCCGGCGACGATGCCGCTCAGCATCATCAGGTAGGTGAGCTGGTTCGGGCTGAACCCGAGGCGCAGCGCGATCCACCCGAAGTACGGGGACAGGTCGCGCATGTAGAGCCGGCCCGCCCAGTGCTCCTCGTTGCGCCGGTCCTTCAGGCCGGGCGGCTGCCCGTACCGGCGGATGTCGGCGACCCGCGCCGCGTTGCGCGGCGGGCGGTGGTCGCCCGGGTCCGGGGAACCGGGGCCGGCCGCGGGGGGTCCGGGGAGCTCAGCCTCCATGGGCCTGGACATACTCTTCCACCGCCTTGAGCGTCTCGCCCTTGTCGAGGCCGAGGTGTTCCAAGATCGTATAGCGGCCGGGCCGGGTGCGCGGGGCGTACAGCACGGCCTCCGCGAACTGCTCCTCGGTCAGGCCGACGTCGGCCGGGAACCGGGGCAGCCCGTGCCGGCCGAGGCAGGCGAGGATCTCCGCGAGCCGCTCCCCGGCGGTGTCGCCGGCGCCCGCGCCGCCGCCGTCGAGCCGGGTGGCGCGCAGGTGGTAGCAGAACGCCGCGCCGATCCCCGCCAGCTCCCCGTGGTTCGCGGTGCCCGGGTAGAGCTGGTCGATGGCGTGCAGGATCTCGTGGTCGCCGCCGCTCGCCGGGCGGGAGTCGCCCGCGAACGACATCGCCATCCCGGACAGCACCAGGCCCTCCGCGAGGACGGTGAGGAACCGGTCGGACTCGATGGAGCCCGGCTGGTGCAGCAGCGCCTCGGCGGCGGTGCGGGCGACGGTCAGCGCCATCCGGTCGACGCGCTCGCCGCACTCGTCGGCGGCGAGGAGCCAGTCGTCCACCGCGGAGAAGTTGCTGACCACGTCGCCGACCCCGGCGCGGACGAGCCGGTCGGGCGCGGTGTGCACGTAGTCGAGGTCGACGACCATCGCCAGCGGCATCACGACGCCGAACGAGCCCTTGCCCTTGTCGTGCTCCAGGGACGCGACCGGGGAGCAGATCCCGTCGTGGGAGAGGTTCGTGGCGACCGACACCATCGGGATGCCCGACAGCGTCGCCGCGTACTTCGTCGCGTCGATCGTCCGGCCGCCGCCGATCCCGACGACGGCCTCGAACGTCCCGCCGCGCAGCCGGCCGGCGAGGCCGACGGCCGCGTCGACGGTGCCGCCCTCGACCTGGAACACCTCGCAGGCCGACAGGGACGGGCGGACGTGCTCGGCGATGTGGTCGCCCTGGCCTTGGCCGACGGCGATGGCCACCCGTCCCTCGGTGGCGATCCGCTTGTCGGCGAGCAGCTCGCCGAGGGCGGCGACGGCGCCGCGCCGCACGTCGATGGAGAGCGGCGCGTTCAGCATCCGCGTCAGCAGGGGCATGGGCCTCCTCGCTCGGGGTCGTCCCGCGTGTGGCGCCGGCGGCCTCAGTAGGTCTTGGCGATCCGGCGGGCCTTCTCCAGGTCGTCGTGGTTGTCCACCTCGACCCAGTCGACCGCGCCGATCGGCGCGACCGCGATGCGGCCGCCCCGGTTCACCAGCTCCTGGTAGCCGTCCTCGTAGTACTGGTCGGGATTGCTCTCCCAGGTCGCCTTGAGGGCGTCGGCGAGGGGCTCCGCGGCGGCGGGCTCGATCAGGGTCGCGCCGATGTACTCGCCGTAGGCGGTGGACGGGTCCATCAGCTTGGTGATCGTCTTCAGGTGCTCGCCCTCGTCGAGGATGACCTTCATCTCCTCGTCGGCGAGAGTTTTCACGTTGTCCACGGCGAGGAGGATGTCCGGTCCGCGGTGGGCCAGTAGCGTCTTCTCGACGCTCACCGGATGGACCGTGTCGCCGTTGACCATGAGGACGCCCTTGGAGAAGTGCTCCCGAGCCAGCCACATGGAGTAGGCGTTGTTCCACTCCTCGGCCTTGTCGTTGTGGACCAGCGTGATCGACACGCCGTACCTCTCCTCGAGGGCGGCCTTGCGCTCCTCGACGGCGCCCGCGCAGTAGCCGACGACGATCACCACGTCGGTCAGGCCGACCTCGGCGAGGTTGCCGAGCGCGATGTCCAGGATGGTGGTGTCGCCGTCCACCGGGACCAGGGCCTTGGGGAGGGTATCGGTGTACGGCCGCAGCCTCCGGCCCGCGCCCGCTGCCAGCACCATGCCGATCATGCCTTCTCTTCCTCCCAGTCGACCATCACACCGCCGCCGCGACCGGACCGCGCCCACATGGCGACGCCCTCGCTGCCGAACAGCACACCAAGGTAGGCGGCCAGCGCAGCGTACGCGATCGGAAGGAGCCCGCAGAGGCCCGCGAAGGCCACACAGAGCATCCGGCCCTCCCAGCCGAGACCGGCGCGGAGGGCGAGCCCCCACGGCCGGACTCCCTGGCGGGAGCGGTACGCGGCGTCGCAGTGGTGGAGCGCGAGGACGGCCGCCAGCACGTAGACGAGCGGTGCCGACACTCCCTGCGCAAACCCCAGTACGGCGAGGTAACCATACTCGATCGCGCGGATTATGGGCGGTACGAGCCAGTCCAGCCGTCCGGCATGCGGGTGACCTGCGGAGGGACCCGCCAGCAGGATCACCACGATCGGGGCGAGGAGCGCGGGCGCCGGCGGGCCGTGCGCGCCGGCCGCGAGCAGCAGCGCGGTGACGCCCGCCGCGGCGGTGACGGCGGGCAGCGGCGGGAGCCTGCCGCGCGCCGTCCGGCCCAGCACCAGGCACACCGGCCCGTCGTCGCGGTGGTCCCCGACCTGGACGGCGGCGTTCACCGGTCCGCCGATCCCGGCGCGGGCGCCGCGTGCGCGAACGAGCCGCGGGCGTGCCCGGCGAGGACGAACGCGGCCGCCGCCGAGCCCCACACGAGCAGGACGGCGAAGGTGACGCGGGCGCCCGCGAGCGCGGCGGTGACGGCGATCAGCGCGAACCGCTCGCCGGCCGGGAGCGCCAGCGCCCGCACCGCGCGGCGCGCGACCTCGTTGCGGATGCGGCCCTGCCGCGGGCGCCGGCCGTACCGGGACGCCGCGTAGGACACGTCCAGCGTCTGGCGGACCGTCAGCAGCACCAGCGCGGCCACGGCCGCCGCCCACGCGTTCCCGGCGAACCCGGGCCCGCCCGGCGGCTCGGCGCCCGCGCCGACCGCGAGGCCCGCGTAGACGGCGGCCTCCTTCGCCCGTCCGAGGACGCCCGCCGGCCACGCGGCCCCGGGGGTGCCCGCCGCGCGCGCGAGGCCGCCGTCCACGCAGTCCAGGACGAACGAGACGTACAGCAGCCCCGCCCCGGCGATCATCCCGTCGCGGGTACCGGCGGAGAACCAGACCGCCGCCAGCGCCCCGAAGCAGAACGAGATGCCCGACACCGTCTCGGCCGTGAGGCCGCGCGACGCCGCCCAGCGCACCAGGTGCGGCGCGTACCCGCCGACCGCGTACGCCGCGACGAGCCCGTCGCCGCGGTGCGCGGCGGCCCGGCGGCGCTCCGCGCGTCCGGCGGCCCGCTCCGGGCGGGCACGGTTCTCCTCCACGGCGTCGGCCGCCTCCGGTACGTTGAGCGTGGCGGGCCGGCGGCGGGGGCGCACCCTGACCATCGGCTCCTCCAGGCGAGATCGAAGCGTACGGGTGACAGCTCAGCGTAGCGACTCGGTGACCCACTGTCGCAGGAACGGGCGTGCATGTGGTGCGCGCGGCGAGAGGGAGAGATGGCGGCGCGGACGGTTGCGGTGGTGCTCGCCGGCGGCATCGGCGAGCGCATGGGCGCGGGGCGCCCCAAGCAGCTCATCGAGGTGGGCGGCCGGCCGATCCTGGCGCACGCGATCGCCGCGTTCGACGCCCATCCCGAGGTCGGCGAGGTGCTGGTGGTGATGGCCGCCGGGCACCTGCGCGAGGCGGGCGTGATCGCCGCGCCGTTCCGCACCGTGACGGGCGTCGTCGAGGGCGGCGCGACCCGCACCGCCTCGACCGTCGCGGCGCTGCGCGCCCTGGAGGGCCACGCCGACGACACGCGCGTGCTGTTCCACGACGCGGCCCGCCCGTTCGTCGACGCCCCGGTCATCGACCGGGTGCTCGACGCGCTCGACGGCCACGACGCCGTCGCGGTCGGCGTGCCGTCGCCGGACACGATCGTCGTCGTCGAGGGCGGGGTGGTCGCGTCCATGCCGCCGCGCGAGACGATGAGCCGGTTCCAGACCCCGCAGGGGTTCCGGCTCGGCACCATCCGCAAGGCCTACGAACTGGCGCTCGCCGATCCGGCGCTGCGCGCCACCGACGACTGCGGGATCGTGCACCGCTACCTGCCGGACGTGCCGATCCGCGTGGTCGCGGGCAGCGAGCGCAACCTCAAGGTCACCCAGCCGCTCGACGCGGTGGTGGCCGAGCACCTCGCCCGGGAGGACCTGCCGTGATCTTCGAGAAGTCCCCGGCCGTCATCGGGCACCGCGGCTACGGCGCGGGCGTCCTCACCCCGCCCGGCGCCGCGTCGCCGGTCGCGGAGAACACCCTGGAGTCGCTGCTCGCCGCCGCGTCCGCGGGGCTGGGCTGGGTCGAGATCGACGTGACCCGCACCGCCGACGACCACCTCGTGCTGCGGCACGACCCGACCGTCGAGGGCGGCGACCACATCGTCGACATGCCCGCCGACGCCAGCGGCCTGCCGCTGCTCACCGAGATCTTCGACGCGCTGCCCACCGGCATCGCGGTCGACGTCGACGTCAAGACCGTGCTGGAGGACGCGGTGGACGCCCCGTCCCGCCGGACGGGCGCGCTGCTGCTGCCGGTGCTGAAGCGCGAGGCGCGGCGCCGCCGGCTGCTCGTCACCTCGTTCGACCCGGCGCTGCTGGTGTTCCTGCGCGGCGAGCTGCCGGACGTCCCGCTCGGCCTGCTGACCTGGCTGCGGTTCCCGATGTGGCACGCGGTCCCGGCCGCGGCCGGGCTGGACCTGCAGGCCATCGCGGTGCACACCGGCTCGTGCGGGTTCGAGCACCCCGACAGCCGGCTGCGGCCGCTGGAGCACTGCGTGGACGTCGCGCACCAGGCGGGCCTCGACGTGATCGCCTGGTGCCCGGCCGCCGACCGCGCCCCGGACTACGCGTCCGCCGGGGTCGACGCGATGGTCGTCAACGACGTCCCCGGCGTCCTCACCGCCCTCTCCTAGGCGAAGCCCCGGCGGGTCGCCCTCAAGCGGAGCCGAGATCGACCTCCATGGCGAACGGAGCCGACACCTTGACCTTGCCGGTGAAGACCTCGCCCTCCCGGTACGCCGCCGTCGCCGGGTCCAGAACGTAGGTGTACAGCAGCGGCACGCCGGTGGCGGCCTGCTCGATCCTCCAGTAGAAGGCGATGCCCGCCCGGGCGTACTGGTCCACCTTCACGACCCGGTCGGTGGTCTCCGAGCCCGGTGAGACGACCTCGGCCACCAGGAGCACGTGTTCCGGGCGGGTCGGGGTCACGTCGATCGTGTCCGCCCGGTACACGACGACGTCCGGCCGGCGATTGGTGAGCGGAACGTCCTGCAGCCGGACGTCGAAGTCCGTGTCGGCGTTCCACTCCGGGCCACCGGCGTCGTCCAGGGCGTTCGCCAGAACGCGGGCCAGGCGGTTGTGGCGCTTGGACGCGCTGGGGCTCACGACGACCATCCCGTCCACGACTTCGATACCCGCGCACTGCTCGTCGGACCAGGAGTCGTACTGCTCGGCCGTGATCTGCTCATGCATCCACGCGGGGGCGACCATCCCGGCGGTCATGACGCACCTCCCCGGGCTGTGTCGGCCGGACCGGGCCCTGACAGACTCAGCGTACTGTCCTTGACACGCTAGCGGTTGCCGCGGAGGTCGTCGCCGCCGTACATCTGCGTCCACTCGCCGACGCCCTCGCCGGAGCCGCCGCCCTGGGCGGGCGGGGAGGCGTCGTCGTCCTCGAACGGGACGGCGCCGGACGCGGGGCGCGCCGGAGGCTGGGCCGGCGGCGCGGACGGCGGCTGGGCCGGGGACGCCGCCTGCGGGAGGCCCGGCTGCGCCGAGCGGCCGTACTGCGGCTGCGCGAGAGGCTGCTGGCCGTACTGCGGGGGCCGTCCCCATGGCGTGTCCTGTGCGGGCGCCTGAGGCGCGCCCAGCGGCCCCGGGGCGCCCGGCGCGGCGGGCGGCGGACCCATCGGCGCGGGCGGCGGGCCGGCGTAGCGCGGCGCGGCGGCCCCGGCCGTCCGGGCGCGCCACCGCGACGGCGGCACCGACGCGACGACGAGCAGGGCGCCGAGCAGCAGGAACATGCCCATCGGCGCGAACGTCAGGTAGCCCTCGACGAGGTTGTCGGGCATGGGCTTCTTCGAGGTGTGCTGCGTCGCCCAGATGGGATCGGCGATCCAGAGCACGCCCAGCGCCGCGTAGACGACGCCGGGGACGAGCGACGCGAGCGGTGAGACGCGGGACCCGACCACCAGGCCGATCAGGACCGCCGCGACGAGCAGCACGAGCGTGCCGATCCACAGGTCGCTGCCGTGGTAGCTGCGCAGCTGGACGAGCCCGAACCGCGTGGCGCGGAACATCTTGTTCGTGCCGAACAGCAGGCACCATCCGACCACGGCGGTCGCGACGAGTCCCCCCACCGCGCCTATGCCGTGCCGTGCGCCGTTGGACATGGCGACCTCCTCGCGTCCGGCGGGCGTGATCCCGTCGAACCTAACCCTGAGACGTGCGGAAACGCACGGGGGTTCAGGGGAGGTTGGCCGGATTCCGCCGCTACACCACCGGTTCGCCGGGTTTGGCGGGTGCGGGCTGGCCGAGCCGCGGCGGGCTGGTCAGGAACCCGACGCCCCAGGTGACGTGCATGGTCGCGAAGACCAGCGGCAGCCGCATCCAGGCCGACACCGGCAGCCCGCGGCCCTCGACGGCGGCGCCGACGATCATCGCGGCCGCGTACCCGCCGGGCAGGATCCAGCCGGGCCAGAACCCGAACGCCCCGGCGACCACGCCCGCGGTCATCGCGACCACGGCGATGGGCGGCGCGAGGTAGCGCAGGTTGAGGGTGCCCTGGTGCTCGCGGCCGACGACGCGGCGCCAGCGCCCGGTGTGGAAGTACTGCTTGGCGAGCGCGCGCAGGTTGGGCCGGGGACGGTAGGTGACGCGCATCCGCGGGGTGAAGAAGATCCGCCCGCCGGTCTGCCGGATGCGGTGGTTCATCTCCCAGTCCTGGGCGCGGGTGAAGGTCTCGTCGTAGCCGCCGACCCGCTCCAGCGCGCTGCGCCGGAACGTGCCGAGGTAGACGGTCTCGACCTCGCCGGCCTCGCCGCCGGTGTGGAAGCGGGCGTTGCCGACGCCGATCCGGGACGTCATGGCGCGGGCGACGGCCTGCTCGAAGGGGGTGACGCCCTCGGCGGCCATGATGCCGCCGACGTTGTCGGCGCCGGTCTCCTCCATCGTCTCGACCGCGGCGCGGACGTAGTCGGGCGGCAGCAGCGAGTGCCCGTCCACCCGGACGATGATCGAGTACTGGGACGCCTTGATGGCGATGTTGAGGCCCTGCGGGGTGCGCCCGGTGGGGTTGGCGACCACGACGATGCGGGAGTCCTCGCCGGCGAGCCGGCGGGCGATCTCCTCGGTGCGGTCGCGGGACGGCCCGACGGCGAGCACGAGCTCCATCTCGCCGGGGTAGTCCTGGGTCATGATCCGCCGGACGGAGTCCGTCAGGTGGCGCTGCTCGTTGAGGACCGGCATGACCACCGACACCGCGGGCCAGGTGCGTTCGCCGGTGCTTCGCTGCGGTGCGTGCCGTGTCGTGCGCTGGGCGTGGGGAGATGGATTCATGTGGGCTCGCGGGCCGTCCTCGACCGTGGCGACGGGGTGCCGCGGCCAGAGGGAGGCCCCCCTTCCTCTCTCTCGCTTGCTTGTCTGACGCAGCCCACGCCACCCAGGTTTGCGTGCGGGCCGCCGGGGTGTGGTCAAGACGGCGCCACGTTACTGCAAGGACACGAGGTCCAGGTAGCGAACGGACGGGTGTTCCCCACTTTAGAGTGGTGGGGACCCACGCGAGAACGAGGTCTTCGGGAGGCGGGCGTCGGCATGGCAGACGGGCACGACTCGGGACGCGGCGACGCCGACCCGCTGGAGCGCTACTTCCGGCCCAGACCCGCAGGCGGGGCGGCCGACGGCCCCGCCGACGACGGCGACATCGAAGGCGTCACGATCGACGGGATGCCGGCGCCGAGGGTGAAGGTGGACGGGCCGCGGGGGCCGCGCCGCCCGGGCCGCCGGATCAGCCCGCGGGCGGCGATGAGCGCCCGGCGGCAGAAGCGGTTCCTGACGCTGACCGGGACGATGTCGGCGTTCGTGCTGCTGACCTCGGGCGGGGCGTGGGCGTTCCAGAACTACGTGACGGGCGCGATCGACAAGGTGCACGTCGGCGGGCTCGGCAAGGGCAAGGACGGCCCGAAGGGCGCGATGACGATCCTGGTCGCGGGGGTCGACCGGCGCGAGGGGCTGACGAAGGCGCAGCAGAAGGCGGCGAAGCTGGGACACGACCCGGGCGAGCGGTCCGACACGATGGAGCTGGTGCACGTGTCCCGCGACCACGACCGGGTGTCGATCGTGAGCCTGCCGCGCGACTCGTACGTGACGATCCCGGCGCACGAGTCGAACGGCTCGGAGGGGGCGAAGGGGCAGCGGATCCCGGCCCGTCCGGGCAAGCTGACCTGGGCGTACCAGTTCGGCGGGCCCGACCTCACGGTGGCGACGATCAAGCGGGCGACCGGCGTGTCGATCGACCACTACATCGAGGTGAACTTCTACGGGTTCGTCAACATGGTGGACGCGCTCGGCGGCGTGGACGTGTGCACCGAGCAGGCGATCGACGACCCGAAGAGCGGGCTGCGGCTGCCGGCGGGCAAGTCGCACGTGGACGGGCTGAAGGCGCTGGGGTTCGCGCGGGCCCGCTACACCCTGACCGGCGGCACCGACCTCGGCCGGATCGACCGGCAGCAGCAGTTCATGGCGTCGATGATGAAGCAGGCGCTGTCATCGAAGACGCTGAGCGACCCGGTGAAGTCGACGAGGTTCCTGAACGCGGCGCTGAAGTCGCTGCGGGTGGACCCCGAGCTCGCCAAGAGCCTGCCGAAGCTCGCCGACCAGATGAAGGACCTGTCGACCGACAGCCTGACGTTCGCGAACGTGCCGCTGGCGAACCCGGGGTACAACGCGCAGCTGTGGAACTCGCCGACGCCGCAGTCGACCGTCCAGTGGGACCAGGCGAAGGCGAACGACCTGTTCGGGCGGATCCGGCATGACGAGCCGCTGAGCGAGACGAAGAAGGCGCCGAAGCCGAGCGCGTCGCCGTCGAAGACGCCGTCGGACGGGCCGACGGTGCCGCCGGACGACATCAGCGTCCGGGTGCTGAACGCGATCGGGACGCCGGGGCTCGCGACGCGCGCGGGCTCGCAGCTGACGAAGGACGGCTTCCACGTCACGGTGGTGCCGGGGGTGGCGCGGCGCGGCCAGCAGCGCACGCAGATCCAGTACGGCCCGGGCCGTGAGGACTCGGCGAAGACCCTGGCGGCGGCGATCCCGAACGCGAAGCTGAAGGAGGTCTCGTCGCTGGGGTCGCGGGTGCAGGTGATGGTGGGCGCCGACTGGGACGGCGTGAAGAAGGTGAAGGTGGCCTCGCCGGCGCCGACGGCGTCGCCCGCGTCGGGGTCGTCGCTGGACTCCGGGACCGCCACGGAGAAGCTCTGCCACTGACGATCTAGAATAACGTTCTAGATCGTGGAGAGGAGCAGGGCGTTGGACGGTGACCTTCCCGAGGCGTTCTACGAGCCGCTCGGCGGCGGGCGGTTCGCGAGCACCCCGGCGACAGCGGGCCCCTGGTCGCCGTCGCTGCAGCACGCCGGCCCGGTCGCGGGCCTGATGGGCCGGGCGTTCGAGCGCACCGACCCGGTGCCCGGGACCCGCGTCGCGCGGGTGACGATCGAGATCCTCTCCCCCGTCCCGGTCGCGGAGCTGGAGGTGTCCGCGCGGGTCGTCCGCCCGGGGCGGCGGGTCGCGCTCCTGGAGGGCGAGCTCACGCACGAGGGGCGGCCGGTCGTGCGGGCCACCGCCTGGCGGATCCTGACGGCGCCCGCCGAGGTGCCCGAGACCGTCCACGCGCCCGCGCCGCCGCCGCTTCCGGACGAAGGCCGGACGTTCACGACGCCGGGGCTGCACACGCACGGCTACCTGTCGGCGATGGAGTGGCGGCTCGTCGAGGGCTCGTTCTTCGAGCCGGGCCCCGGGACGACGTGGGCCCGGTCCCGGATCCCGCTGGTCGCGGGCGAGACCGACTCGCCGCTGGTGCGCGCGCTCACCCTGGCCGACAGCGCGTCCGGCGTCGGCAGCCAGCTCGACCTGGCCAAGTGGATGATCATCAACACCGACCTCACGGTCGCGCTGCACCGCGATCCGGCCGGGGAGTGGCTGTGCATGGCCGCGTCGCTGAGCGTCAGCCCGCGCGGCGGGGCGCTGTGCGAGGCGACCCTCGCCGACGGTCACGGAGAGTTCGGGCGGGTGCTGCAGACCATGATCGTGGACGCGCAGCCAACGCCCTGACCTGGCACGACGACGAGCCCCGCGGAGCGGCGTCCGATTCTTGATCGACTACTCTGGGTAGTGACATGGGTGCACAGAGACGTCACCGTCAGGAGTCCAGAGGATGTCGACAAGGTTTCTCGGCCTGATCAGCACGACCGCCGTCGCCGCGCTCGCGGTGACCGGCTGCGCGGCGCAGACCCGCGCCCGGCTCTCCGCCGCGGAGGAGCCCGTACCGTCGGTGAGCGACGCCGCCGCGCCGGCCGCCGCGCCCTCGCCGTCCGGCGGCCCGGCCGCCGCCCCGAAGGGCAAGAAGGGCGCGGCGAAGGACGGCACGGACCTCAACGCCTGCCTCGACGCCGACTGCGAGGTGGAGGTCGCGAGCGGGCAGCGGATCCCGCTCGACCCGAAGTACGGGGTGGACGGCATCGACGTCCGCACCGACGGCCCGCGGGTGATCTTCACCGCGCAGGGCCGGGACAGCAAGATGGTCACCTCGATGGACGCCTCGTGGGCCGGCGCGGGCTCGTCCTCGACCGTCAACGGCCTGACGTTCCGCCCGCGGATGACCAAGGACGGAAAGATCATCGTCAAGATCAGCCACGACTGACCGGACGCCGGGGCGGGCGGTCACCGGGAGGGACCGGGAGATAGGAAGATCACACTACAGAAATCAAAAAACATTAATTAGAATATATTTTTGAGTTGTTATTTTTTAATATT